>NZ_CAJFGT010000019.1:0-36156 GCF_904377885.1 Flavonifractor sp. An112
AGCGGTCTTGACCACCAGCTCCATGGCCTCAGCGGTATCGTACAGAGCGCCCTTGTCGATGAGCTTGGCGCTCTCCTGATATTTCTTGCCTCTAAACATTGCTCTATTCCCTCCTTCGGCTTAGTCGCCCACCACGATGCCCATGGAGCGGGCAGTGCCGGCGATCATGCTCATAGCCGCGTCGATGCTGGCCGCGTTCAGGTCAGGCATCTTGGTCTCGGCGATCTTGCGCACATCTTCCTTGCTGATGGTGGCCACCTTGGTCTTGTTGGGCACACCGGAGCCGGACTCGATGTTGCAGGCCTTCTTGATGAGGACGGCGGCGGGAGGAGTCTTGGTGATAAAGGTGAAAGAACGGTCGGCGTAAACGGTGATCACCACGGGGATGATCAGGCCCACATCGTTCTTAGTGCGCTCGTTGAACTCCTTGGTGAAGGCGGCGATGTTGATGCCGTGCTGACCAAGGGCAGGACCGACGGGGGGCGCGGGAGTCGCCTTGCCGGCGGGAATCTGAAGTTTCACATAACCAGTAATTTTCTGTGCCATTTGAAACAGCACCTCCTACGATAAATGTGGTTGGAAGCGGAACTGCTGTGCAGTCCCTCCCACGTGCGGGGGAAAGGGGCCGTGCCCGGAGGCTTACTCGACTGGCTCGACCTCGTCCAGTTCCAGCTCTACGGGAGTTTCACGACCGAACATGGAGACTACCACCCGGACCTTGCTGCGGTCCAGATCGATCTCCTCCACGGTACCCAGGAAGGATTCCAGGGCGCCATTGATGATCTTGACGTTGTCGCCTACCTGGTAGTTCACCACTACCTCGCGCTTTTCCACGCCCAGAGCGGCGATCTCTTCGTCAGAGAGGGGGATGGCCTTGTTGCCGGAGCCCACAAATCCGGTGACGCCGCGCACGTTGCGTACCAGATGCCAGGTCTCGTCGGTCAGGACCATTTTGACCAGCACATAGCCGGGAAATACCTTGCGCTCTACGGTCTTAGGGCCGTTGTCCGTAATTTCGGTAACGGTCTCCAGAGGGATACTGACCTCAAAAATGAGGTCCCGCAGGCCGCGGTTCTCCACTGCCTTTTCGATGCTGGCGGCCACGGTGTTTTCATAGCCGGAATAGGTATGCACCACATACCATTTCGCGTTCTCAGCCATCTTCGACACCTTAACCCTTGCCAAACAGATCCAACAGGGCACGAATCACGGAGCCGGCGAGGGCGTCGAACACCCAGATGCAGATCCCAACGACGATACAGCAGAGAATGACGATCACGGTGTTGTTAATGGTCTGTTTCTTGGTGGGCCACTGGACCTTCTTCAGCTCGCTCTTGAGTTCCTTGAACCATTTGCCGATGCGGGCGAAGAAGCCGGGCTTTTTGTCCGCCTTGGCGTCCTTCTTCTTCTCGGACTTGGCGGGCTTGGTCTGCTCGAGCTTCTCGTTTTCAGACATTCCGTTTAACCCTTCTTTCTTCTGAGCCGTCTTGCAGAGCTCATTACTTGGTCTCGTTGTGGACCGTGTGCTTTCTGCAGAAGGGGCAGTACTTCTTCAATTCCAGACGGTCGGGAGTGTTCTTCTTGTTCTTGTTGGTGTTATAGTTCCGCTGCTTGCACTCGGAGCAGCGCAGGGTGATCTTCACCCGGTTGCCGGCCTTCGCCATGTTCGGCACCTCCTTCATTGTTTGACCGCATAACAGCAAAAATGCCGGATGCGGCCGCAGGCCGAATCCAGCACGTACCGGCGGCGAAACGCTGCCGGATGGAACGTCACGGTGCGGATTCGGCACATTTGCCTCCCTATGTCTCACGCGGAGGGAAGGGTTTCGCACGTCATCACACCGTAAAAATGCGCACAAAAAAAGAGCCCTTTTTCATAGGTAACTGAACTATACCACAGCATGAGACCAAAGTCAAGCAGTTTCCACTTGTTTTTTCTTCATTCCTTTTGTATAGTGTAGAAAGCAGAAAAAGGAGTGATGATCTTGCGTATCATGGCCATTGATTACGGCGACGCCCGGACGGGCGTTGCCATCTCCGATCCCACCGGCCTGCTGGCCGGATATACCACCGTCATCCACAGCCGTAAGGCGGATGTGGTGGCGGAGGAGCTGGCCCGGCTGGTGAAGGAACACCAGGTGGACGAGCTGGTGATGGGGTTTCCCCGGAATATGGACGGCACCGAGGGCCCCCGGGCGGAGCTGTACAAGGCCTTTGCCGCCCAGGTGGAAGAGACCTGCGGCCTGAAGCCGGTGCTGTGGGATGAGCGGCGCACCACCGTGGAGGCCCACAACATCCTCCACGCCTCGGGCAAGAAGATGAAAAACCACAAGAAGACCGTGGATGCCGTTGCGGCCACCCTGATCCTGGAGGGCTACCTCACCTTCAAGCGGGCCAGAGGATAAGGAATACCTACCCTTTCCGGAACAGCTCCCGCAAGCCCACTACCAGGAGAAATCCTCCAAAGCAGCGGTGCAGCAGGGTAGTGTCCATTCCGGTGGCCGCCCAGGCGGCCAGAGCCGCGCACACAAGGCCGGTGAGGATGGCGGGGAGCAGAACCGGCTTTTCCACATAACCGTTCCTGATGTGGGCGGGCAGAGCCGCGGCGGCCGAGGGCAGAAAGTAGAGCAGGTTGATGCCCTGAGCCTGGTTTTGGGCGATACCGGCAAAGGTGGTCAGATAGATGAGCAGCAGGGTGCCGCCTCCCACCCCAAAGCCGGACAGGATGCCGGTAAGAGCCCCTGCCAGAATGGCGGTCAGCCAGCCCATCAGAAGAACAGGGCCTTTACCCCGCCGTAGAGCAGCAGCAGGGCAAAGAGCCGTCGGAGCCACACCATATTCATACGCCGAAACAGCCTCCCGCCCAGGAGACCGCCCAGCAAGCCCCCCACCAGATAGGGCAGTGCCATCCACAAATCCACGCCGCCCCGGAACAGATAGATGGCGGCGGACAGGGCACACATGGGCAGAATGATGGCGACTGAGGTGGCGAAAGCCTTCCGCTGTCCCAGGCCGCACCAGCCTGCCAGCAGGGGGACCAGCACCATACCGCCCCCGCCCCCGAAAAAACCGTTGACTAAGCCCGCCGCCCCTCCTGCCAGAGCGGGGCGGAGCCATGTTCCATGATTCTGACGCAAAAAACATCCCTCCGTTGGCCTTAGTTTGCCGGCGGAGGGATGTTTTTATACGGGTTGCAGACCGGACAGCGTGAGTACCACGTCGCCGGCCATCATGAGCCCCGCTACTGGGGGCACCCAGGCTACGCTGCCGGGGACGGAGCGGCGGCCGGGGGGCGGAGCCTCATGCTGGGTGGCTGCCTTGGGTTCCTCCGGGGACCACAGCACCCGGTGGTGGTGGATGCCTCTGGCCCGCAGCTCCTTGCGGACCACCCGAGCCAAGGGACAGCCCTCGGTTTTGGAGATGTCCCCGATGCGGAACAGGGAGGGGTCCAGCTTGTTGCCGGTCCCAAGGGCAGAGAGAATGGGGATGTTTCGGGTGATGGCGGTCTCGATCAGGTCCAGTTTGCAGGACACCAGGTCGATACAATCCACAAGGTAGTCGTACTTTGTGGAAAAGAAGGACTCCCGGTTCTGGGCCTCGTACTTTTCCACCCGGACCGTGGTGCGGCACTGGGGATTGATGTCGGCGATGCGGTCTGCCATGGCCCGGGCCTTGGGCACGCCCAGGGTGGACAGGGTGGCCTCCACCTGACGGTTCAGGTTGGTGAGTCCCACCTCGTCATGGTCGATGAGAGTGAGGGCCCCCACGCCGGAGCGGGCCAGGGCCTCGGCGCACCAGCTACCCACGCCGCCCAGGCCGAATACCGCCACATGGGCGGCGGTCAAGCGCTCCATAGCCTGGTCGCCCAGCAGCATTTGGGTTCGTAAGAATTTTTCGTCCATAAAGCCTCCGAAAAAAGGCGGACGGGGCTGGGCTCCGTCCGCCTTTTGGTCGTTAGTCGTTTACATACTTGATGCCGTCGCCCTGGACCGCTTCCAGACCTTCGGTCAGGCCGGTGAGCCAGGTGTTCATGCCGTCCTGACGCAGAGCGCTGTCGGCGTCCAGCTTCCAGACGGGATCGTTGGCACCCTGGTAGTACACCACGTGCCAGCCCTGCTGGCCGGAGTTGGTGTTCTCAATGAGGGTGGTGTCGCCGGGCTGACGGGCCTCATCAAAGATCCAGTCGTTAAAGGCATCGAACATCTGACCCTTGTAGACCTCCTCATACAGACCGCCGTTGGTGTTGGAGCCGGGATCATCGGAGTTGGCCTCGGCCAGAGCGCCGAAGGACTCGGCGGTCTTGTCGCCGGCGTTCCACTCATCCAGCAGGGACTGGGCCTCGGCCTTGGCGGCGTCCAGAGACTCCTGAGTGGGAACGGTGGACTCGTCCACATCCTCGGTGGCGGGATCATCCTCCTGGGTCAGCTCAGCCTTGATGAGGATGTGGCGGATGTCGGCAGTGGGAGTCTCGTCCAGGTAACGCTTCTGGAAGAGCACCACATAGTAGCCGGTATCATATTCCACCACGCCCACGTCGCCGGTGGTGCGGGAGGCATCCAGCATCCACTCGCCGTAGGTGCGGCTGGAGACGCTGGTGCCGGAGAGAGCGGTGGTCAGGGAGTAGTCAGGATCGCTCTCATACTTCTCCTTGCTGCTCTCAGACACATAGTTGGGAGCCAGCTCGGCAAAGGTGGCCTCCTTGTCCTCGGCAGCCTCCACGGCAGCGGCGAACTCGTCGGCCTTGGCCTTGGCGGCCTGCATGGCGGCGGCGGACTCCTCTTCGGTGGGCTCCACGGTGTTGCCCTCCTCGTCGGTGCCGCTGGGAGCGGTGCCGTCGATCTGGATGGAGCGGAAGGTGAAGCTGTCCAGATCATTCTTGTGCTCGTCATAGTAGGTCTGGATGGCGTCGCCGGTGATATCCAGACCGTCCATATAGGCGTTCTTATAGCTGGAAACCAGCACATCCCGACGGACACAGTCCTCATAGGCGCCCACGGTCATATACTTGCCATAGGTGCTTCTCAGGTAGCCCTCAAAGCTGCTGGCGCCCAGCTGGGCGGCATAGCTCTTCATATAGGCGATGGAATTGTCCACGGTGGCCTGATCCTCGTCGGTAAAGGTATACCCGGCCTCCTCAGCGGCATTCTCCACAGCGGCCACTTCGGTCAGGTCATCAATGGCCTGCTCCAGGAAGTAGTCATAGTAGGTCTGGGTCTGCTCCTCGTCCACATACTGCTCACGCAGGTCGGTCTGAGGATCAAAGGAGGCGCCGTTGGAATAGGATTCAACCATGGCCGCGTAGAAATAGTATTCCACATCGTTGACATTATAATTCCGGCCGTCCACGGTGAGGGCGGTGGCGCCGCGCTGGAAAATACCGGAGTGCCACACCAGCAGAATGACTACCAGGATGGCGATAATCACGCCGATGGCGGTATACAATACCGTTTTCTGCTTGGCGGCCTTCTGCTCCCGGAGCTCAGCCCGCTGCTTTTGGGTCAAGCCCTGCTGGGGATCGCTCCGGCGCTGCTTTTTTTCTCTGGATGCGCTCATTTGTTGCTTCAGTCCTCTCGTCAATGTTCCTGCCGTCGGCAGGGGTGGCTGTACATCCAAATCTGTATAGACAAGCCTGTATTATACAGGAAAAGGGCCTGTCTTTCAAGCCTAAAAACCAGTTTTACACTTTGTTCAGATTTGCGGATATAAGAAAACCCCACGAAACCACAGTTTCGTGGGGGCCCCGCTCTGGCCGTGCGGATCCATTTAAAACCTGCACGAAATGGCAGGTGGGTCGCCTCCATGATGTTTCGTTGCTTCCAACTTCCAGCCGTCCCTCGAAGGGGCGCCGGGAGGCCTGCAGTCCGCACCATGAGGGGGCGTCCCGTTTAAGAGATGTGGGTTTAAATAAAACCCGTCACGCACCGAGCAGGAATCATGTTCAGGAATGTTCCTCGTCTTCGTCAGCGAAGAGAGCTTCCATAAACTGCTGATAGACCAGTTCCAGCTCCTCGTCGCTGTCCAGGGTGGAGAGCTGGTCCTCGCCGTCCACATGGACCACCTTCAGGATGATGAGGCCGTTTTCCTCGTCGTCCAGGTCCACCTCTTCCACGCCGTCCTCCTGTTCCTCGCCCTGAATGGCGGGGAAAAAGGCCATATAGGTCTGACCGTTGTAGTCCAGGGTATCAACGTGCTCCAGCTCAAACTCGTTGCCCTCTTCATCGGTAACGGTGATGAAATCAGGGCCAAATTCTTCACTCATAGATGGCACCATACCTTCCTTAGTGTCGTCTCTATTGTAGCTTGTAGTTGAGTAAAATGCAAGAGCAGGACGTGCTAAAATTTTTTTAGATCACGGAATGGATACAAAAAAGCCGGGAAAGAGGGTGGACAACAGGTGAGAACGTGATATAATAGCATCGATTCTCTGTAAGCTTTCATTGCAGATAGCAGTACCAAAAGCCTGCTTACCCCATACGGAGGTGTCATTTTTGCCGTCAAGATCCAATCAAAGTCCCCGGCCGCCCAGGCGCCGGAGCGAAAAGACCTACAGTCCCGCGATGCATATCCTGGGAATCGTGGGCAAGGTCGTGGGGACCTTCCTGCTGGTCATGCTGATCACCGGGATCATCCTCGTCTGCTTCGCCATGGTCTATATCAAAACAGTCATCCTGCCTCAGGCCCATCTGGACGCCAATTTTGATATGAACCTGACCAGCACCATCTATTATATGAACCAGGAGACGGGAGAATACGAGGAACATTTTTCCCTTCACGGTACAGAGAACCGTAAGAAAGTGACCTACGATCAGATCCCGGAAAATCTGGTCAACGCCACCATTGCCATTGAGGATGAGCGATTTTTGACCCACAATGGCGTGGACTGGAAGCGTACCCTCAACGGCGTGCTGCTCATGTTCACCGGAAAGGATATCCAGGGCGGCTCCACCATTACCCAGCAGCTCATTAAGAACGCCACTCAGTATGACGACGTTACCGTCAAGCGTAAGATCCTGGAGATCTTTACCGCCCTGGACTTTGACGCCACCTACTCCAAGGAGCAGATCATGGAGTGGTATCTGAACCTGATCTATCTGGGCGACAACTGTTATGGTGTGGCAACCGCCGCCGAAAACTACTTTGGCAAGGACGTGTCTGAGCTGAGCCTGGCCGAGTGCGCCAGCCTCATCAGCATCACCAATAACCCCACCCTGTATGGCCCCAACTCCAACATTCGTATCACCAATGAGGAGACCGGCGAGGTCACCACCGGCCGGGAACGCAACAAGCAGCGCCAGGAGCTGGTGCTGTGGAAGATGCTGGACCTGGGCATGATCTCTCAGGAGGAGTACGATGAAGCTGTGGCGGAGGAACTGGTGTTCACCCGCAGCGAAGATGAGCAGAAGCCCAGTACCATTTACAACTGGTACGACGAGCAGGTCATCACTGATGTGATCAACGACCTGATGGAGGAATATGGCTACTCCGAGCAGCTGGCGGAGAACATGGTGTACTCCGGCGGCCTGAAGATCTACGCCTGTGTGGATACCCGCATCCAGTCCATTGTGGAATCGGTCTATTACGATCAGAACAGTCTGGTGCTTACCTCCTCCAAGGGACAGGATATCCAGTCCTCCATTGTCATCATTGACCCCGAGGGCAATGTGGTGGGCCTGGCGGGCGCCCTAGGCGAAAAGACGGCCAACCGGGTGCTCAATATGGCCAGCGGCACTGTCCGTCAGCCTGGTTCCTCCATCAAGCCCCTGTCGGTCTATGCGCCGGCCATTGAGCTGGGTATGATTACGCCGGCCTCGGTCTATGCCGATGAACCGGTGCGTGTGCTCAACGGAAAGAACTGGCCTCTGAACAATCCTCAGACCTACCGCGGCGATATCACCGTAAATACCGCCGTGGAGGTGTCCTCCAACCCTGTGGCGGTGCGTATTCTGGAGGAGATGGGGGCGGAAACTTCCTTTGACTTTGTGGAGCAGAATTTCCACATTGACCTGGAGGAGTCCTATCTGAGCAACGGTGAGGTCAAGAATGACTACGGTTCCAGCCAGATGGCTTTGGGCGGCCTGACCCACGGTGTCAGCGTGATGGATATGGCGGCTGCCTACTCGGTGTTCCCCCGGGACGGCGTGTATATCGAGCCCCGGACCTACACCAAGGTTACCCGTGAGGTGGACGGTGTGGAAGAGGTGCTGCTGGATAACACGGAAACGGAAGAAGAAGTCATTCTCTCCACCAAGACCACCTATTATATGAATGAGATGCTCAAGAACGTGGTAAGCAACGGTACCGGTACTGCCGCCCGTATCTCGGGCATGACGGTGGCCGGTAAGACCGGTTCCACCACCGCCAACAACGACCGCTGGTTTGTGGGCTATACGCCCTACTACACCGCAGCTGTGTGGGTGGGTTATAAGACCCCCGAGCGGATCTATGCCAGCAACAACCCTGCGGCGGTGCTGTGGCAGAAGGTCATGAGTCAGGTCCATGAAGGCCTGGATAACAAGAACTTCACTCAGGCCAGCGGACTGACGCCGGTACAGCTGTGTAAGGACAGCGGGCTGCGGGCCACCGAGGCCTGTCTCAGCGATCCCAGAGGGGACCGGGTCTACCAGATGTACCTCTTCGCGGAGGATGTGCCGGTAGAGAACTGCGACCAGCACACGATGGTGGATGTCTGTACCGGCTCTCCCATTCTGGATGCCGACGGCAATCCCATCGAGGGCCTGTATCATCTGGCCGGCGACTATTGTCCCAGAGAGGCAAACGAGGCGCTGGGGATCACCGAGGGTACAGTGAAGTCTATCGGCGTACTGGCCAGCGGAGACAGCAGCAACCAGTATACCAAGGCGTATCTGGAGTCCCAGGGCAGCTGTACGGTCCACACCTCGGAGCCGGAGCCGCCGGAGCCGGATGAGTATGATCCCTCTACCTTCCGGCTGGAGGACCAATCTACCTGGCCTACCCAGGAGCAGTGGCCTGGCTTCGATCCCACCAACCCGGCCACCTATCCCACGGTTCCGCCGGAGCCTACAGATTCGGGCGGGTCCGGTGGAGAGACCACGGAGCCCAGTGTAACACCGTCTCCCGCGCCTACGCCGGAGATGCCGCCGGAGGAACCATACGTTCCCGCCGGATGAGCCAATCAGTATGAAAGCGGAGGAGCTGCCTTTGGGCGGCTCCTCCGCTTTTGGTATTGCGGGCCATCATAAAATCGTAAGAAGTAGGTCGGAAAAGGGCAAAGTCGTTGGGGCCCAACGATATTGAAGCATACTTCCGTATCATTGTGGGAAAAAAGGAAAATGGAGCAAAAAGAATCTTCCTCTTTCTCTGGACGGAACCTGAAAAATCTGATACACTGAAGCCAAATCACAGCAGGAGGGAACATTATGCTGATCCAACAGGTGGTCGCATTTTTATTGGCTGGGGCACTGATGACCGGCGGATCGTCCGGGGTCGCCATTCAGGATGTTTCACAGGATCATTGGTCCTACCCCTATGTATCCTATATGGTGGAACATGATGTGATGTACACCACCAAGACTGGAAACTTCCTGGGGGAGGTCCAGATCAATCGGGGTGACTTTGTGCTCAGCCTGTGGCGGGCGGCGGGAAGCCCGTCCGGAGCCACGCCCAATTTTACCGACGTGCGCCCGGAGGACGCCTGCTATCAGGCGGTGGGCTGGGCGGTGGAGCAGGGGATCTCTCAGGGTACCTCTGAGACGAAATTCTCCCCGGCGGCCTCCCTGGACCGGGAGCAGGCCTTTACCTTTCTGTGGCGGGCCCTGCCGGTATTCGGCGTGGAACAGAAAGAGGGACTATCAGGCGGATTGGCCGATTTCCAGGACGTAGACACCGTGAGCGGCTGGGCCCTGGCGGCTATTGGCGATCTGTATGCCCGGGGTGTCGTCAGCGGCACCGGGGACGGACTTCTGGCGCCCCACCAGCCGGTGACTCGCAGCGAGACCGCCACGCTCCTCTATAAAACACTGGATCTGGCCGGCAAGATCGAAGGGGGCGACACCCCCACGGTTTCCACGGCAGTACCTGAAGATGAGTGGGCCTGGTTTGACGACGTGGTCTTTGTAGGCGACTCGGTATCCCTGAAGCTGACCGGATATGTGACCAAGATGCGCCAGAGCGATCCGGACTATCTGGGCAAGGCCCAGTTCCTTACCGCCGGCAGCCTGGGCAGCGGAAATGCGCTGTGGGAGGTCAGCGACGAGTCGGTGCATCCCCTCTACCAGGGCACCAAGATGCGTCTGGAGGACTCGGTCCACGCCTGCGGCGCCAAGAAGCTCTATATCCTGCTGGGTATGAATGATGTGGGCCTGTATGGCGTGGACGGCTCGGTGGCCAATATGGAGACGCTGCTCAAGCTTATCAAGGAAAAGACCCCCGATCTGCAGATCTTTGTCCAGTCGGCCACTCCCATCCACAAGGGCAATGAGAAAAAGGTGCTTAACAACGCCAACCTGCGGCTGTACAATGAGAAGCTGAAGGGGATGTGTGACCGCAACGGCTACTACTATGTGGACATCGCCTCGGTGCTTACCGACGCGGAAGGCTATCTGCCCGATTCCTATTGCAGCGATGCCTCCGGTATGGGGATGCACTTCACCGATGAGGCCTGCCGGATCTGGGTGGATTATTTGAAGCAGGATGCAGCCGCCCGTCAGAACGGCTGACCGGATGGAAAAACAGTGCGGTAGAAACCGCGGAAAGGTGATCGTATGAAAAAGAAAGTACGCAGCGTACTGCTGCTGGCATTGGCTGTCATGATGGCGGTTAGCGCCGCTGGCTGCAGCGGCGGGACAAAGACCGCCGATATGGATGTGGCGAAAGTGATGGACGCCATGCTGGAGAAAGCCCCGATTGAGGGTGGCATTGAGCTGAGTCAGGACGATATGCTCAACTTCTACGGCATCCAGAGTGAGGATATGGAGGCTTTTGCCGCCAACCTTGCAGCAGATGGCATTACCGCCAAGGAGATCGTGCTGGTGAAGGCCAAGGACGAGGACAGCGCCAAGACGGTGGAGAGCAAGCTGCAGAGTCGGCTGGACGCCCGCCGCAACGAGTTCAACAACTACCTGCCCGATCAGTACGCCATCGTGGAAAAGAGCGAAGTCAAGCGGGACGGCGTGTATGTGCGGCTCATCATCGCTCCCCAGCAGGACGAGCTGGTGGAGCTGTACAACAGCTACCTGAACGGCTGATTTTTTAAAAAAGAAAAGCTCCGCTGCCATAGCAGCGGAGCTTTTTGTTTCTTATTTTTGCTTGTGAGCGCTGTCGCGGAGGCGTTCGTGATCTTCCAGCAGGGCCTGAGCGGCCAGATCGAAGGCGGCGGCATCTTCGTAGCGGTTGACCAGCTCGCTCTCCTGCAGGTCGCTGTAGTCCTTTTCTTTGCCGCGGTAGACAAGCTTAAGCAAAATGGGGGTGAGGATGGTGGTTGCGATAACCATCAGCACCACGGGACCAAAGAAGTCGTCGTTCATCAGCCCCGCCGCAATGCCGTTGTTGGCCACGATCAAGGCAACCTCGCCCCGGGAGATCATGCCCACGCCGATGCGGAGGGAATCCTGATTGGAGTAGCGGCACAGTTTGGCGCCCAGCCCGCAGCCCACCACCTTGGAGACTACAGCCAAGAGGATCAGCAGGACGGAGAAAAGAACGATGGAGCCGCTCATATCCGGCAGTACCACCTTCAGACCCAGGCTGGCGAAGAAGATGGGGGAGAGCAGCGTGTAAGACAGGGTATCGAAGCGATCCTGCAAGTAGGCCACCCGGGGGGTCTTGGCGAAGATCAGACCGGCGATATAGGCGCCGGTGATGTCGGCCACGCCGAATACTTCCTCGGCAAAGTAGGCGTACAGCAGGCAGAACGCAAAGGAAATGACAACAAACCGGCGTTTATCCCGGTCATATCGCTTGAACCACCACTCCACGATCCGGTGAAGCACGATCCATACCACCACGCTGATGGCGAAAAAGGCCACGATCTTCAGCAGGACCATCAGCACATTGGCGCCGGTGCCCGACATACTGGTGATGATGGTAAGGGCCACGATGCCCAGCACATCGTCAATGATGGCGGCGCCCAGAATGGCGTTGCCCGAACGGGTGGACAGCTTCCCAATCTCCTTCAGAGTCTCTACCGTGATGCTGACGGAGGTGGCGGTCAGGATCACGCCGACAAAGACGTTTTGCAGGAAGGTGTCAGTTCCGGTATTGAAGAAGCAGGCCAGCGCAAAGCCGCCTGCCAGCGGGACCAGAACACCGATGAGGGCGATGATGAAAGCGGATGCGCCTGCCTTCTTCAGTTCGCCCAGGTCAGTCTCCAGACCGGCGTTAAACATGAGAACAATAACACCCAATTCCGCCAGCTGGTCCATCAGTGTGGTTTCCTGAAGCACGCCCAGCATAGCGGGGCCCAACAGCAGTCCGGCCAACAGCGCGCCGACGACCTGGGGCAGCGCAAACCGCTTGGTTACAATTCCCAGGACCTTGGTGCTCAACAGGATGACCGCGATCTCAAATAAAAAGTGATAACTCGTATCCCACACCCCTCTCTCTAGTGTAGTAAAAATGCACTATAAATGGTAGTTTATTTTGGCCAAAAAATCAACTGGCAACCTGCATAGAATTTCAGGCTGCTGTCATAATTCAACTCAAAAAACTGACAAGAAAATTCCCCGGGAAGAACTGTCTAAGACAATTCCTACCGGGGTGATACATATATGGATAAATCAGGATGGCTGAGGGGACGAGGAAAAGCGCTGAGCCACCCGCCGGAATTCATCCTCCAGCAAAAAGCTGATGCGGGCAGCCAGTTCCGAGGGCTCCTCCTTCATGTCGTCGGCCAGCCAGCCCAGCATGGTGCCGGCCAGGGCGTACATATAGAAATCAATGAGGAATTCCCGGTCCCGCTCCGCCATGACAAGACCTTCGGCGGCAGTATCCAGCAGCTTGGCAGTCAAGGCGTGGGACATGGTGAAGAACTGGCAGTCCAGGTGCTCACGACCGCTGGAGCGGTAGATGTGATAGATGATGACATGGTTCTCCTGTATGTAGTGGAAGGAGGTCATTAAAGCCTCCTGCCAGGAGGTGCAGGGCTGCAGGACCTCGGTGGTCTCATGCTCCAGGAACCAGTGGAGCAGATCATAGATATCCTGGAAATGATAATAGAAGGTCTGCCGGTTGACTTCGCAGTCCTCTACGATCTCCTTGACGGTAATATCGTCCAAGAACTTCTTCTGCAGCAGTCGCCGCAAAGAATTGGCAAGCGCCAGTTTGGTGCTGGGAGCCAATGGGCACACCTCCTCTCATTCAGACTGGTGTAACAGGTGCAGCCTGCCCTTTATAGCACAAAGGGCAGGTGTATAAATGTACAGCCGCGCATCTGCGGCTTTTGCGCTTATTATACCACAGTGGTATAAAGAATTGCAATCCTGTCCAAAGTATGGTATGATTTGCCCCGTTAAACGGGAACATCAAAGGAGAGAGAAAAATGACCATTGATTATCGTCCCAGGGGCGTTTGCTCCAACCGCATGGTGGTGGATGTGGAGAACGGCGTGATCCGCTCCCTACAGGTCCAGGGCGGGTGCAACGGCAACCTTCAGGGAATCTCCCGTCTGGTGGAGGGTATGAAGGTGGATGAGGCCATCCGGCGGCTGGAAGGCATCCGCTGCGACTTCAAAGCCACCTCCTGCCCGGACCAGCTGGCCCAGGCACTGAAACAGGCGGTAGAAGCCTAAACAGAAAAAAGCTGGGGCGTGCATATGCACGCCCCAGCTTTTTTGGTATACGCAGGAGTGAGCCTCAGGCAGCAGGCTCTTCGGCGGTCAGGGCGCCGAAGTTGGACAGAACCTGAGCAAACTCCACCCGGGTCAGCTGACCGGCGGGCATCAGCTGGCCGGCCTCGTTGCCGGTCATGATGCCGGCGTAGTAGCAGAAGGTCATGCCGTCCAGAGACTCAGCGGGGATGGAGGCATAGTCGGGAGCCTTCTCCATGGAGCCGTCGGCGGCAGGGGCCTGGATGCCCTTGTACTCGGCATAGGCAGCAATCAGGTCGGCGATCTCAGCGCGGGTGATGGTCTGATCCTCGCCGAAGGTGGTGCCTTCAAACAGGCCCACGGAAGCGGCCCAGTTGATGCAGTCGGAGTACCACTTGCCCTCGGTGTCGGTGACAGTGGTCTTCTCCACGGCGGGAGCACCCTCCATGTTGTACAGCACCTGATACACGGTGGCGCGGCTCACCTGGCCGAAGGGAGTGAAGCTGAAGCCGTTGGTGGTGCTCATCATATCATTGTTCACCACATAGCGGACAGCCTCGCCGTACCAGGCGGAGAAGTCGGCGTCGGCGTACAGAACGGTGATGCGGCCGTCGCCTCTGGGATTGGCGTACTGCTCGCCTACCACGCCGCCCAGCTCGTCCTTGATGTAGTTGATGAGGACCTCGTTGTCCACCATGACCTCATCCTTCAGGATCTTCACGTTGTCAGCGCCGAACATGGCATAGCCGTCGCCGCCGTCCTTGAGCATATAGTTGTGGGAGGCCAGGGTGTAGGTGGCCTCGGGGTCAATGGCGGTGTACTCGCCGGTCTCGCTGTCCAGAACCTGAACATCCTTGACCCGGCGGTCGCCGGCCACCTTCACGAAGTTACCAGCGTCGTCCAGCTCCACGGAGGTGGGGATGGAGGTGTCCACGGTGTACTTGATGCCGGAGACCTGCAGGAAGCCGCCGCTCTCAGACACGCCGGCCTGCATGGAGCCCAGCTCCAGAGCATCCAGGATCTGCTGGCCGGAGACCTCAACCAGGCAGGCCAGGTTGCCGAAGGGATGGACGGCGATGATGTTGCCGTAGGTGATGTCGCCGGCAGCGATGTTGTCGCGGACGCCGCCGCCGTTGACAAAGCCGATGTCAGCGCCCAGCAGCACGCGGTAGGCGTCGGCGCACAGGTCGCCCAGGTTAGTCTCGGCGGAGCGGACAGCACGCTCACCGGTGTAGGGATCGTTGATGGTCAGGTCCACGGAGGAAGTAGCCACCACTTCTTCGGACATGGCCTTGTACTCAGCCTGGATACCCTCGATAAAGGTCTTGGCGGTGGTGTAGGCCTGAGAGGTGGTATCCACGTCAGCCAGGGCAACCAGCTCGGTGGTCATAGTGCCGTCGGGAGCGATGACCAGCTTGCCCACGGACTCGGCCTTGGTGCCGGTCTGGCTCAGGAGCACGTCCTCACCGTCGGCGTTCTTCACGGTCTTGGAGGGCTCGGTGGTGTGGGAGTGGCCGTCCAGCACCACGTCGATGCCGGTGGTGTTGGCAATGACTTCGGTGGACATCCAGGGAGAGCTCTGGGCGTCCTCACCCAGGTGAGCCAGGGCCACCACATAGTCAGCGCCGGCCTTGCGGGCGGCATCCACAGTATCCTGGACCTGGTCGTACAGGGCCTTGCCGTCCTTATCCTGGCAGAAGCCGTAGATGTACTCGCCCTTGTCGTTCTGGAAGTAGGCGGGGGCGGACTTGGTCAGGGTCTCGGGAGTGGAGATACCCACATAGGCCACGTCCACGTCGCCGTAGGTGACCATGGTGTAGGGCTCCAGCACGGCCTTGCCGTCGGCGTCCACGAAGTTGCAGCTGACATAGGTGTACTCAGCCTGGTTCTTGGCGATGTCCAGGAAGGTATCCATGCCGAAATCGAACTCGTGGTTGCCGGGGATGGCAATGTCGTAGCCCACATTGTTCATGATGTCCACGATCCAGCTGCCCTTGGACAGGGAGCCCAGGATGCCGCCCTGGATGGCGTCGCCGTTGTCCACCAGGGTAACGTTGTCGGCGCCGTAGCTGGCTTCCATCTCGGCCTTATAGGCGGCGATGGCGGCATAGGACATACCGTCGTCGCTGGTGCAGTGGACGTCGTTGGTGTACAGCACCACAATACCGTCATCCGTAGCAGCGGTGGTGTCCCCCTCGGCAGCCATGGCGGGGATGCAGAAGCTGCTGGCCATGGACAGGGAGAGGAACAGGGACAGGAACTTGCGTGTGTGTTTTCTCATGAAACATTCCACCTTTCCTTCCGGGCCCTACCGGAGGGGACCTTTCCGGCCGACGGATGGAGCCTGAACGCATCCGCGGGTACAAAAGGTTCCTCTGGATGTGGGCAAATCGGATGTCTTAATGGTAACAAAATGGAAACAGAAATACAAGGGGTCCGGTGTAGAAAGCAGGTAAATTTTATGTGGTTTTGGTAAAATAGGCAGAAAGGCAGAAAAGACAACAAGTCCCCGGAGAAACGCTCCGGGGACTTGCTTCAGCAGGGCAGGGTGACCCAGGTGGGAGTGCCGGACAGATCGGTAAAGAGCAGGCCGTTGGGAGGCAGAAAGGTGAATAGAAGTGTGGCGATTCCCAGCACCAGTACCAGCAGGACCAGCACTTCCCGGAAGTTTTGCCAGAAGGGCTGGTGGAGCAGATGGGGAAGCAGGAAAAATACCGCCATCATCAATAGATAGAGGACGATATCAAAGATAAGGGAGTCCCCCTGAAAAGGAATGTGGTAGAGGTAGCCGATTCCCAGCATCCCCGCCGTGGCTGCCAGCAGGGCAAAGGCCCGCTGTCCCGGCAGCTCAGGCTGCCGGCGGCGCAGAGCCAGCCCGGCAATGAGGCAGGGCCAGTAGAGCAGTTTGACGTGCTCCCATAGGCTCTCCCGCACCGGAGCTACCAGAGCGGTGGCAGGACAGGGAAGCAGGGTATAGAGGAAATGCAGACAGGCGCCGGCCACTGTGGCGGCAACAAAAGCGATCCACTCGGTCTTGCTCAGGCGCGGCATGGCGGACACATCCTTTCGTCTTATATGCCGTAACATATGCAAACAAAAGAAAAAAATACCACAGAGCCTCCAGATAAAAAGCAGGAAACAGGGGGAGAAAAGAACAGGGGCAAAGCGCCAACAATCTGCCGGGCGGCAGTTGGAAAGAAGTACCAAGCCAAAGGAACATTTCATTGCCAGCGCGGTTCGTCCATTTGAAAACCATATTAGTAACAGGCGTACAAAACGCCAATGATTTGGGGAAGGAGCGTGGACAGCGAAATGGGAAAAGAAGAATCAAAGATCAGGCCCTGGGTGGGCGTGGTACTGACAGCAGTGCTGCTGCTTGCCTGGGCGGCCTGGTTCCAGCCCGTCAGGGCGGCGGAAAGCAGAGAAGTGATCCCCATGGGCCGTACCGTAGGGATCAAACTGTTTTCCGACGGCGTGATGGTGGTTGGTTTTGGTGAGGTGACGGCGGCTGACGGCAGTCACACTCCGGCCCGGGACTGTGGGCTGAAGGAAGGGGATATCATCACCCACATCAACCGGGAAGAAGTGGACAGCATTGAAGAGGTCCAGGCCGTGCTGCAGCAGGTGGGGGACCAGACCATGAGCATCCGTGCGGTGCGGGACGACAAAGAGGTCCAGTTTACTGCCCAGGCGGTGCAGTGCAGTGCCGACGGGCAGTATAAACTGGGCGCCTGGATCAGAGACTCCATGGCCGGTATTGGCACCATGACCTTCTGCGATCCCGAGACTGGTACTTTCGGCGCTCTGGGCCACGGTATCAACGATGTGGATACGGCAAAGCTGATGCCTATGCAGTCCGGGTCCATCCTCTATTCCGAAGTCACCGACGTGCAGAAGGGCGTGAAGGGAACGCCGGGGGAACTCCACGGAGCTTTTCAGACCGACCGGGACCTGGGTGTGCTGTGGTCCAACACCTGCAGCGGCGTCTTTGGCCAGATCAGTGATGAGACCATGACTGACGGCATGGAGCCGGTACCAGTGGCGGAACGCAGCCAGGTCCAGGTGGGACCGGCGGTCATTTTGTCCAATGTGACCGGCGATCAGGTGGAGGAGTATGAGGTGGAGATCACCCGTATTTTTCCCGAAAAAGAGGGAGATACCCGCAGTCTGATGCTGAAAGTGACTGACGCCCGACTGCTGGATACTACCGGCGGCATTGTGCAGGGGATGAGCGGCTCGCCCATCCTCCAGAACGGCAGACTGGTGGGAGCCGTGACCCATGTACTGGTCAATGATCCCACCCAGGGCTACGGCATCCTGGCAGAGCATATGCTGGAGCAGGCGGAAACTGGTAAAACAGAAGCCTAATAACCCGAAAACGCCGGGAGCGGTCCGCCGCTCCCGGCGCCTTTTTTGCACGAACATTGGAAGATATGAGAGGGAAAAGAGGGCCTGCGTCGGAATTTCTGCGGAAAAGTCGAACGAAGTCGAAGAGAAATAACCATAAATTACCAGCAAAACCCTTGCGCTTGCTGTCTGATTATGGTAAATTATAGCCAACCGGTAATCAGCCTTGGCCAGGCGGCAAATGTGGAGCAGGAGGAGCCTGCTGGAAAGGGTGTCAATATTGGAACGGAGAATCAAAGTCCTGGTAGCGGATGCAAGCGAAGAATTTCGCCGTATTCTGGTGGAACAGCTGGAAGGGGAAGCGGGCATCCAGGTGGTGGGAGCCACAGGAGATGGAGAAGAGGCGCTTCAACTTTCAGAGCGTCTGGCGCCGGATGTGCTGGTGATGGATCTGGTGCTGACCCAGATGGATGGGGTGGAGGTCTTGCAGGCGCTGTCCAAGGCCGAAGCCAGGCCCCGGGTGCTGGTGCTCTCCGGATTTGCCCGGGGCAGCGTGGCTGAGCTGGCTGCATCCACCGGCGCGGATTACTATATGCTCAAGCCCTGCCGGCTGACGGCGGTGGCCGAGCGGGTCCGCCAGCTGGCCGCCCTTCAGGAGACGGAGGAAGGGGATGACGGCGAAGAGCGGGCCAGACGGCTGGAAAATGTGGTGACGGGAATCATCCATGAGATCGGTGTGCCCGCCCACATCAAGGGTTACCAGTATCTGCGGGAGGCTATTATCATCGCCGTGGGGGATATGGATGTGATCAACGCGGTCACAAAAATTCTCTACCCCGAGGTGGCCAAACGCTTTGGCACCACTGCCTCCCGGGTGGAGCGGGCCATCCGCCACGCCATCGAGGTGGCCTGGGACCGGGGCGATCTGGAGACACTGCAAAAATACTTCGGCTACACGGTCTCCAACGCCAAGGGAAAGCCTACGAATTCGGAATTTATTGCCATGATCGCCGATCGGCTCCAACTGCAGCAGAAGGAGCGGTGAAGGCTGTGATGTGCCCGGCAGACGGGGAACGCCCCGGAGCCGGGCGCGTTTTTCTCTACACAGCCGGACAAAAAAGGAGTATAACATAAGCAGACAGGATGCGCCCCGCTGCCGGGGCGTATCCCCTAGGAGGCGTGACCATCATGCTGGTGCAGCAATTACATTGGGCCAGAACCGAAGAGCGGGACCTGGAGGATCTGGCCATTGAACAGGAACAGCTTGTGGGACTGGATCTGTCCCACTTGGAGTATACCCGGATCCGGTTCTATAAATGCCGTTTTGAGCGGTGCGATTTTTCCAAAGCGGCTTTTTATCAGTCGGAATTTGACGGCTGTGATTTTTCCAACTGCAGCTTTCTGGATACGGTGTGGAACAAGTGCCGGATGTCCGGGTGCAAGGGAGACGGCGTAAAGATGATCTCCAGCCGCTGGAAGGACTGTGCGGTGGCCGACAGCAGCTTTCGTTATGGGAATTTTTCCAAATCCCTGTGGAACCGGGTCAGTCTGACCGGCTGCGATTTGCGGGAGGCCTCCATGGCGGAGGCCCGGGTAAGCGGCCTGGAGCCCCATGGGTCCAACTTTCAGGGGGTGGATTTTTTCCGGACTCCGCTGAAGGGTCTGGACCTGTCCGACTGCCAGATCCAGGGCATTACCGTGTCAGAGAGCCTGCAGGAGCTGCGGGGGCTGAAGATCAACCCGGCACAGGCGGTGGATCTGGCCCCTCTGCTGGGGGTACAACTGCTCTGAGCATTCCGGCTTCGGACAAGATACAGGCATGGAACCGCCCCTGTCCGCATACCTCTGGGACAAGGGGGTGGGGCTATGACCGGATTAGAGCGGCTGGCCGATCTGATCTGGAATCCGTGGCTGCTGGGCCTGTTTCTGGTGACGGGCCTGTATCTGTCGGTGCGGACCGGTTTTTTTCAGGTAATTCATTGCAGGCTGTGGCTCAGGACCACGGCAGGGGCACTGGGCAAAAAAGCCAGAAAAGGTACCGGGCGGGGGCTGACTCAGCTTCAAGCCATGTCCACCGCTTTGGCGGCCACCATTGGCACAGGCTCCATCGCCGGAGTGGCCACCGCCATCTTTTACGGCGGGCCGGGAGCGGTATTCTGGATGTGGGTATCTGCTTTCCTGGGCATGATGACCGGCTGTGTGGAAAAGATCCTGGCGGTGCGCTACCGGGAAAAGGACGAGAAGGGCTGCTGGCAGGGCGGACCCATGTGCTACATGGAAAAGGGGCTTGGGAGCCCCGCCTTGGCCACCCTGTTTGCCCTGTGCTGTGTGGCCGCCTCCCTGGGGGGCGGCAATATGGTGCAGGCCAATTCCATCTCGGCTGCCCTCCATGCCGGTTTTGGGCTGGACCCGCTGGCAGTGGGCATCGTGGTGGCTCTGCTCACCGGAGCGGTTGTGGTAGGGGGCATTGGCCGCATCGGCAAGGTGAGCGAGACCCTGGTGCCCTGTATGGCCCTCCTCTTTGTGGGCGGCGGGATGGTGGTACTCTGCTGCCATGCCCAGGCCCTGCCCGGGGCGCTGAGACAGATCGTGGAGGGGGCTTTTACCCCCAAGGCGGCCCTGGGGGGCGGCGCGGGCTACTCCATGGCGGCGGCGCTGCGGTACGGTGTGGCCCGAGGGGTATTTACCAATGAGGCGGGCATGGGCTCCTCTTCCATTGCCCACGCCGCCGCCGACACCAGAGAACCGGCGGAGCAGGGGATGTGGGGCATTTTTGAGGTGTTTGTGGCTACCATTGTGGTGTGCTCCATTACCGCGCTGGTGATCCTTACCACCGGAGTTTATCAACCGGAGGAGGCTTTGGCCGCCATCCAAAAGGGGCAGGTGACGCCGGAGATGCTGGGCGCCCCCCTGTCGGCGGCGGGGTTTTCCACCGTATTCGGTCCCTTTGGGGAAATTTTTGTGTCGGTATGCCTGCTGCTGTTCGCCTTCACCTCCCTCCTGGGGTGCTGCTACTATGGCGAGCGGGGGCTGGCCTACCTGAGCGGCTCCAACCGCTGGCGGTGGATCTACCGGCTGGTATTTTTGTGGGCGCTGGTGTGGGGCAGTGTAGCCGACGTAACAGCGGTGTGGCAGCTGGCGGATATTTTCAACGGGCTCATGGCACTGCCCAACCTGTTCGCCCTGCTGCTGCTGTCCCCGGAGGCTTTGGCCCTGCTGCGGGCATGGAAAAGCAAACAGGCATGAAAAGAGCACGCTGCATCAGCAGCGTGCTCTTTTTGTAGAAATCTTATTCCGCCGGAGCGGGGGAGGGAGAAGCTTCCCCGGTACCGGTCTCCTCCTGGGGTGCGGGAGTGACGATCGGCGAGGGAGCGGGCTGGGCCGCTCCGTCCAGAGTGATGGTGGAGCCATCCAGAATAGAGGAGGTCTCCCCGTCAATGGCGGGGGTGTGCTGGATGGTCACCTGGTCGCCCACATTGAGAATGACAGCCAGGGGATTCTGAGCGGCAGAGATGGCGTAGTAGGTGGGATCGCCCTCCAGCTGAATGAAGTAGTAGGAGTTGCCCTCCATGACTGCCGAGCGGATGTCGCTGATCACGCCGGAGACCTCGGTGCGGGGGGTCTCATCCGGGGTGGTGATGCCCTTATTGTTGAGCAGCTTGATATACTCCTGCTCACAGGCCGACACGGTGGAACCGGTGGCCACCACCTGATACTGG
This sequence comes from Flavonifractor sp. An112, assembly GCF_904377885.1. Taxonomy (NCBI): domain Bacteria; kingdom Bacillati; phylum Bacillota; class Clostridia; order Eubacteriales; family Oscillospiraceae; genus Flavonifractor; species Flavonifractor sp. An112. Next base: position 21,850 of record NZ_CAJFGT010000019.1, read on the forward strand.
GCCACGTTGACCATGGCGTAGCTCTTCACCAGATTGGTGGCGTCCTTCAGGGGAATGAAATAGGTGGGCTCGTTGGCGATGTTGAGCAGCAGGGGGAAGGTGGCAGTGTATTTCAGGTCCTGCACCACGCCCTCGGCGGAGGACATGGCCGCCGCCTCGGTGGCGCCGGGGGCGGAGTAGAACTTGGTCTCCTTGGTACGCTGGTTGGACAGCAGGAAGCCCAGGTTGGACTGGTCGGCATTGGCGGAGGTAACGCCGGTGTACATATAAACGTCGTCGTTGAGGGCAATATAGTTGGAGCCGCTGGTGGTGATGGTCACGTCCCGCTGGCCGAAGATGGAGTTGATGAAGCCGTTGACCAGAGTGCCGTGGTAGTCGTACTGCTCCATAATCAGCTCGGGGGTAAACACGTTGTCCACCCAGCTGGGGATATTGGCCAGCTCATAGTAGGTGCATTCGCCGGTGATGGCGTCCACCAGCACCGCGCCCTGGATGTCGTCGCCGCCGAACAGGCCGATGGTCTTGACGATGCGGGGAGCGATCCAGTAGGGGCGGCCCTCCTCGTCGATCTCAAACTGGGGCGTGCCAAAGATAAAGGTGGGGTAGTTGAAGCGCAGGTGGCGCTCGATGTTGCGGTTAAGAGGCTCGGAGAAGGAGTATTTCATGCCCTCCTCCAGCCGGACCACCGTGGCCTCCTGGGTGACCATGTCCACCCTCACATAGGCGGGCAGACCGGTACCTCGATTGGTAAACCATTTGAACAAGTCGGCGTAGGCAATGGGGGCCACGCGGACAGGCCGGCCCTGGTAGTTGATCTGGGTGGAGTCAAAGGAATATTCAAACTGACTCACCATATCGCTGAGGGTACCCATCTGGCGGTCGCTGAGGTATTCGGCGGAGGACTCGTCCAGGGTGGGAATCTCGTTGAAGGAGATCTCGGCGATGTCAGTGGCAAAGTTGCCGTCCTCCACGGTCAGCAGATCTCGGTAGGCCCCGGCCCGGAAGATAGGCAGGGAAATGAGGGTGCCCACGATGCCGATGGCGATGAGAACCAGCAGCAGGATGCCGGCCGGCAGACAGCGGGATTTGATGAAGCGTAGGTAGTCCTTGGGCCCACTGCCGTCCCGGATCAGGTCCATGCCGGAGGTGAGGATGGAGGTGACCACAAATACGATACACAACACGGCGATAAAGACATAAAAATCGCCGGACTGGGGATTGATAGGGGGCAGAGCCACATAGAAATAGACCAAGCCGATCAAAATGGTGAGTACAATACAGAGCACCAGTTTTCCGGACTTGCTTTTGGGCCCATGGGCCTTTTTGGCCGGTTGCTGTTCCATGAACGTTTCTCCTTTAGGCAATTCGACATTTTTTTCAGTATCAGAAGGGACTGATAAAAGTAGTATAGCCCATAGTGGTGGAAAAGGCAACTGAACAGGCATTAAATTTCCATAAAATGAGTGGAAAAACCTGCCGGAGCAGAGGGAGAGAGGGAGCAAAACTTCGTACAAAATCCCATTGACGACAAACTTTACATTCGATATACTTAGACAGGACATTGTAAAGAAACTGAAAAAGAAATATAAAAAAAGAGGAGAAAAAACGTGGGAAACATAAGCATCCTTCTGGGGCTGCTGGGCGGCCTGGCCTTGTTCCTCTACGGTATGCAGATGATGAGTTCCGGCCTGGAGGCCGCAGCTGGCAACCGTATGAAGCGCATCCTTGAGCGACTGACTTCCAACCGTTTCCTTGGCGTCCTGGTGGGCGCGGTGATCACTGCGGTGATCCAATCTTCTTCCGCCACAACAGTCATGGTGGTGGGCTTCGTTAACTCCGGCATGATGACCCTGCGGCAGGCTGTGTGGATCATTATGGGCGCCAATATCGGTACCACCATTACCGGCCAGCTCATCGCCCTGGACGTGGGCGCCATGGCACCCCTGTTCGCCTTTGTGGGTGTGGCCATGGTGGTGTTCCTGAAGAAACCCCAGATCCACCACTACGGCAACATCCTGGCCGGTCTGGGCGTACTCTTCATCGGCATGGAGATGATGAGCTCCTCCATGGAGCCCCTGCAGGAGTGGCCCGCCTTCGTGGATGTGGTCAGCACCTTCTCCAATCCCCTGATCGGTATTCTGGTGGGTACCCTCTTTACCGCACTGATCCAGTCCTCCTCCGCCTCTGTGGGCATTCTTCAGGCCCTGGCGGTCAGCGGAGTCATCGGCCTGGACAGCGCCGTGTTCGTTCTGTTTGGCCAGAACATCGGCACCTGTATCACCGCTGTGCTTGCTTCCATTGGCACCAGCCGTAACGCCAAGCGCACTACGGTGATCCACCTGATGTTCAACCTGTTTGGTACGGTGCTCTTTACCACCATGTGTATCCTGACGCCGCTGACCGACTTTATGGTGAGCCTGACCCCCGCCTACCCCGCGGCCCAGATCGCCAATATGCACACCCTCTTTAACGTTGTCACCACCATTCTGCTGTTGCCCCTCGGCAACGGGCTGGTGAAGCTGGCCATGTTCATCCTGCCCGACCGGAGTGAGAGCGGCGAGGAGGGAATGCACCTGGCCTATCTGGTGCCCAACCCTACCCACACCAAGCAGGAGCACCCCATCGGCTTCTCCGCCATGTATATCACCCAGCTGCGGCAGGAGCTGAACCGGATGCTGGGGATGGCCCGGGAAAACATCGCCACCTGCTTCCAGGCGGTGCTGGATGTGGACCCCAAGAAAATGGAAGGTGCCGAGGCCACCGAGGACTATCTGGACTACCTGAATAAGGAGATCTCCCAGTATATCTCCCAGGTTATCGTCCATGAGACCAACGAGCAGGATTCCACCGCCGTCAGCGCCTACTTCAAGATCACCGGCAACATTGAGCGCATCGGCGACCATGCCATGAACATCTGCGAGTATACCCAGATGATGCATGATAAGAACATCCAATTCTCTCCCGAGGCCCGGGAAGAGATTAAGCGGATGGAGCAGGTCAGCCTGGAGGCCCTGGATCTCCTCCAGCAGGAGGTTACCGATCCCACTAAGTGGCTGACCAAGGTGTCCGCCCTGGAGCAGCGGATGGACGACATGACTGAGGAATACCGCCGCAACCAGCTCAAGCGGATGCGGAAGGGTTCTTGCTCCGACGAGGCCTGCATTATCTTCTCCGAGCTGCTCACCGACTTTGAACGGATTGGCGACCACGCCCTGAACATTGCTCAGGAGCGGGCCTCCATTTCCTCCGACGCCACCGGCGTTTAAACCAAACCAAAACTCCCCCCGGTTCAACCTTTGAGCTGAACCGGGGGGAGTTTGTTTTATTAAGATAGTGGAGTACGAAGGACCCTGCGGCTGACACCCAGAGCCAGAAAGAGGGTAAGCAGCTCTGTGACCGGGAAAGCCAGCCAGATCCCGGTGACGCCCAGCAGCCATGCCAGCAAAAGTACCAGCGCGGCAATGCCTACGCCGCCCCGGAACAGGGACAGGAGAAAGGAGGCACGGGGCTGCTCCACAGCACCCAGAAAGGAGGCGGCAATAATGTTGGGTCCGGCAAAGAGAAAGCCCCAGAAATAGATCCGCAGCCCGCTTACTGCCAGCCGGGCCAGTTCCGGGTCGCCATCCCGGTTGAACAGGGCTGCCAGGGGTTCGGCCCCGAATTGAGCGATGAGGGCCAAGGCCAGACCCACCAGACAGGAGACCAGCAGGGCCAGACGGCAAAGCTGACGGACGGTGTGATGGTCTCCCCGACCGTAGGACTGACTGATGAGAGGCTGGGCCCCCTGGGACAGGCCGGTAAACAGAGCCAGAGCCATGAGCGCCAGATTGGCCACCACGCCGTAGGCTGCCACCCCAACCGTACCGGCAGCCCGGAGCATCAGGGCGTTATAGAGAGCCAGCACCATGCAGGAGGTAAACTCATTGAGAAAGGCGGCGCTGCCCAGGCCTGCCACGTCGGCCAGGGACCGGACCGGGGCCGCGGGCCGGCTCGGCCGGTACTGATTCCGACCAGTGAGGCTGTGGAGAGAGGAGAGACACAGCCCGATTACCGGAGCGGTGCCGGTGGCCAGAGCTGCCCCGAAAATACTCATATTTAAAGGATAGAGGAAGAGGTAGTCCAGGGCGATGTTGGCCAGACTGCCGGTGAGCATGGCGGTCATGGCCAGCTTGGGATTGCCGTCATTGCGGACAAAGCACACCATCACATGGTTGAGGAGAAAACAGGGAGAGAAGAGGAGTACCGTGCGCAGATAGACAGTGCACAGAGGCAGTGTGTCTGTGTTGGCGCCCAGCAGCAGGGCAATGGGCCGGGCACAGAAGGCTCCCAGCAGAGCCAGGATGATCCCCAGCCCCAGCCCGGTGAGCAGGGACAAGGTAAAGGTGCGGTTGGCCCGATCTTTATCCCCCTGATACCGGCAGATGGAGTAGCGGGTGGCGCCCCCGATGCCCAGCAGGATGCCCAGTCCGTTGATGAGCCCGAAAATGGGAATAGCCAGATTGAGGGCCGCCAGCCCGTCGGAGCCCAGCCGGTTGGCCACAAAAAAGGTGTCCGCCATAATGTAGCCGGACAGCCCAAGGGCTCCCAGCATATTTAAGGAGATGTACTTGAAAAAAGTCCGCCGCATGGTTTGTCCTCCCGGGTGCAAATGAAAAACGTGCCTGAGTATATTCCTTCAAAGACCTACGGAATATACTCAGGCACGTTGCCTCGCCCATCCGGTGACGGGCGTCATGCACATGGTTTACTTGTGGATAAGAGCATACCAGAAGAGCGGAATCCTGTCAAGGTGTGAGGCGCGTTACTGGGACAGCTTTTCCCGCAGCACCTGGTTGACCACCGCCGGGGCGGCCTGGCCCTTGAGCTGCCGCATGACCTGGCCCACCAGGAAGCCGAAGGCCTTCTCCTTGCCGGATTTGAAGTCCTCCACCGACTTCTGGTTGGCGGCCAGCACCTGTTCCACCACGGCGGTCACCAGCCCGGCGTCGGACACCTGGGCCAGACCATGTTCCTTAATATAAGCATCCACGTCGCCGTTGTCGGCAAAGACCGCTTCAAAGACCTTGACGGCGGTGTTGCGGTTGAGCTTGCCATCTTGAACCAGAGCGATGAGCTTGGCCAGAGTGGCGGGGGTTAGCTTCATGTCCTTGGCCTCCAGGCCGTGGGCGGACAGTTGGCCCATAACCTGACCCATGACCCAGTTGGAGGCCTGCTTGGCATCGGCTCCCAGGGCAACTACTTCTTCAAAAAAGTCAGCCAGAGCCTTCTGGGAGGTGAGCATCTCAGCGTCGTAGGCGGGCAGTCCCCAGTCGGCCTGATAGCGGGCCCGCTTGGCCTCGGCCAGCTCGGGCTGGGCGGCCCGGAGTCCTTCGATATATTTGTCGGACAGCTCCAGCGGCGGAATGTCCGGCTCGGGGAAGTAACGGTAATCCTGGGCGTTCTCCTTGGAGCGCATGGCGTAAGTGGCGTCCTTGTTCTCGTCCCAGCGGCGGGTCTCCTGGACCACCTGCTTGCCTTCCTCAATGAGCTCGATCTGCCGCCGGGCCTCATAGGCGATGGCCCGGGAGATGGCCTTGAAGGAGTTCAGGTTCTTCATCTCGGTGCGGGTGCCGAACTCTGTGGACCCGGCGGGACGCACCGACAGGTTCACGTCGCACCGCAGGGAGCCCTCCTGCATCTTGCAGTCGGACACACCCAGGTATTGCAGGGTGGAGCGCAGCTTCTCCAGGTAGGCGATGACCTCCTCAGCCGAGCGGAAGTCGGGCTCGGTGACGATCTCGATGAGGGGCACGCCGCAGCGGTTGTAGTCCGCCCGGGTCTGGTCCAGCCAGGGGTCGTGGACCAGCTTGCCTGCGTCCTCTTCCATGTGTAGCTCGTGGATGCGGATGGTCTTGCCTTCCCCGATGTCCACTTTGCCGTCGTGGCAGATGGGCAGGTAGAGCTGGGAGATCTGGTAGGCCTTGGGCAGGTCGGGGTAGAAGTAGTTCTTCCGGTCAAAGCGGCTGAAACGGCTGATCTCGCAGTTCAGAGCCAGACCGGCCTTTACCGCAAACTCCAGTACCTTTTCGTTGAGCACCGGCAGGGTGCCCGGCATACCGGTACACACCGGGCAGCAGTGGGTGTTGGGCGCGCCGCCGAATTGGGTGGTGCAGGAGCAGAAGATCTTGGTCTTGGTGGCCAGCTCCACATGGGTCTCCAGACCGATCACGGTTTCCCAGGTCATTGGGCGTCACCTCCTTTGGGGCTTTTCTTGTGCCAGTCGGTGTCCAGCTGGAAGGCATGGGCGGCGTTGAGCACCCCGCCGTCGCCCAGGGCGGGACCGATGAGCTGGGCGCCGATGGGCATACCCTTGCTGTCAAAGCCGCAGGGCATGGACAGGGCGGGCAGGCCCGCCAGGTTCACCGACACGGTGTAGATATCGCTGAGGTACATCTTCAGGGGATCGGTGAGGCTCTCCCCCAGCTTGGGAGCGGTGGTGGGGGCAACCGGGGTGAGGAGCAGATCATACTTGGTAAAGGCCTCGTCAAAGGCCTTCTTGATGAGGGCTTTCACCTGGAGGGCCTTTTTGTAGTAGGCGTCGTAGTAGCCGGAGGACAGCACGAAGGTGCCCAGCAGGATGCGCCGCTTCACCTCAGCGCCGAAGCCCTGGGTGCGGGTCTTGCAGTAGAGGTCGGTGAGATCCCCGTAGTCCTCAGCCCGCCATCCGTACTTGACTCCGTCGAACCGGGACAGGTTGGAGCTGGCCTCGGCGCAGGCAATGATATAGTAGGTGGGCACCACATACTCCATCACCGGCAGGGCAAATTCTTCCACCTGGGCCCCACGGGCTTTCAATACCTCGGCGGCGGCCAGCACGGCGGAGCGCACCTCACTATCCAGACCCTGGCCGAAGCAGTCTGCCGGCAGGCCGATTTTTTTGCCCCGCAGGTCGCCGGTGAGGGAGGAGAGCAGCCCCCCGGCGGGGGCGTCCAGGCTGGTGCCGTCCCGGGGGTCCCTGCCCTGGATCACATCCAGCACCGCCGCGCAGTCGGCGGCGGACTTGGCGATGGGGCCCATCTGGTCCAGGGAGGAGGCGTAGGCGATGAGGCCGTACCGGGACACGGTGCCGTAGGTGGGCTTCATGCCGGTGACGCCGCAATAGGCGGCGGGCTGGCGGATGGAGCCGCCGGTGTCCGAACCGATGGCGTACCACACCTCGCCCGCTGCCACGGCGGCTGCCGCGCCGCCGGAGGAGCCGCCTGCCGCCCGGGTCAGATCCCAGGGGTTTTTCACCGGGCCATAGTGGGAGGTCTCGGAGGTGGAGCCCATGGCAAACTCGTCCATGTTCAGCTTACCCATGGACACCGCTCCGGCGGCGGTCAGCCGCTCCACCACGGTGGCGTCGTAGCAGGGGACAAATCCCTCCAGAATTTTGGAGGCGCAGGTGGTGGCTACCCCCCTGGTGCAGATGTTGTCCTTATAGGCCATGGGCACCCCGGCCAGGGGGGAGGCGGACAGGTCGGCCGCCGGGGCCGGGTCGGTGAGGGTGAGGAAGGCGTTGTTGGACCGCTGGGCGGCGTCAATGCGGGCGCGGGCGGCCTCCACTGCTTCCTGCTGGGTTACCTCGCCTGAGTGGAGCTTTTGAGCCAGCTCCAGGGCAGTCAGTTCATACAGTTCCATCGTTTCCACCTCACTCCACAGCTTTGGGGACCAGGAAGGTCTCCCCGTCCCCGGCGGGAGACCCGGCCAGCAGGGCCTCCCGGTCGTAGGACGGGACCACATCATCGGAGCGCAGCACGTTTTTCAGGGGGAAAATGTGGCTCAGGGGCTCCACATCGGTGGTATCCAGGGTGTTGAGTACATCCATATAGGCCACGATGCGTTCCAGCTCCGCCGTCATGGCGGTTTTCTCCTCCGCCGGCAGCTGGAGCCGGGAGAGCTGGGAGATATAGTCGACCATATCCTCGGTGATTTTCATATTAATTCCTCCTTAGGGTTCCAGTCGGGTGCGGTCTCTGGGGAACAGACAGGCCCGGCGGACGTTGTCCAAACCGCACAGCTGCATGGTCAGCCGCTCCAGGCCGATGCCCAGTCCGCCGTGGGGGGGCATCCCGTGCTTGTGGATCATGAGATAGCTTTCAAACTCTGCCGGGTCCATGTCCCGGGCCTCCATCTTGGCCACCTGGGCGGCGTAGTCGTGGATGCGCTGGCCGCCGGTGGTCACCTCCAGACCCCGGAACAGCAGGTCGAAGGACAGGGTAAACCGGGGATCGGCGGGGTCGTCCATGGCATAGAAGGGCCGCTTCTTGCTGGGGTAGTGGGTGACGAACACGAAATCGCTGCCCCACTCCTACTTGGCGTACTTGCCGATGGCGTGCTCCTCCTCCGGCTCCAGATCGAAGGGGTCCCGGATCTGATAGCCGTACTTCTCCGCCGCCAGACGCTTGATCTCGTCAAAGCGGACGGCGGGGATTTTGGAGGCGTCGGGCAGTTCCACGCCCAGCAGAGCCAGCTCGGCGGAATACTCTTTCTTCAGCAGCTCCATCAGGTGCTGGAGGAAGCCCTGCTCCATCTCCATGATCTCGGTGAAGGACTGGATATAGCCCATCTCAAAGTCCAGAGAGGTGTACTCGTTCAGGTGGCGCTGGGTGGAGTGCTTTTCCGCCCGGAATACGGGGGCCACCTCGTATACCCGCTCGAAGGCCCCTACCATGGTCTGCTTGTAGAACTGGGGGGACTGGGCCAGGAAGGCCTTTTTGCCGAAGTAGTCCAGGCGGAAGATGTTGGACCCGCCCTCGGCCCCGGCGTGGACGATCTTGGGGGTGTGGATCTCGGTAAAGCCCTCCCCCTGGAGGTAGTCCCGGAAGGCCCGGCCAATGGCGGCCTGGACGCGGAACACTGCCCGCTCCTTGGGGGCTCTCAGCACTACCGGCCGCAGGCCCAGCTCGGTGTCCAGGTTCAGGTCCAGCTTTTTCTTGGACAGCGGCACCGGAAGAGGAGCGGCGGGGCGGGACAGGACGGTGAGGCTGGCGTCGGTCAGCTCTTTCCCGCCGGGAGCCCGGGGTTCGATGCGCCACATACCGGCGGCGGTGACGGCGCACTCCTCGGTGGCCCCGTCCAGGGCGTCCTTTTGGGTGCAGACACACTGGACCAGACCGGTGCGGGTGCGCAGGGTGACGAAGGTGATGCCGCCCATGTCCCGCAGGGCATGGACCGCGCCGTGGATGGTGACGGGCTGGTTATTCCGGCCCTCCACCGCTTTGTCGATTTGTTTTGCCAGGAATACCATACCGTTCACAACCTTTCTTGTTTGAAAAAATAAAAAAAGTCCCGAAGTCGATCAAAACGACTTCGGGACGGAAAAACTCCGCGGTACCACCCGTAGTTGCCCCATCACCCTTGATGGAGCCACTTGGAACTCTTAACGCGAGTAATACGGACGAACCTACCTCCCAAACGGGGCTCGGCACGCCAGCTCAAAAGTGTTGCGCCATCCCATCCTGCCGGACCGGGCTCTCAGTCGGTGACCCGGATTCTCTGTCGGCTCTCACGGGCGGCGGTCTTTGTCGCAGCCTTTATGGGCGTAGTATATGCGCTTTTGCGTGGAAAAGCAACTGTGAATTTTGACAAAATCTGCCCTAGGCAAGGAGGGCGGCCCTATGTTACAATGGGGAAAATCCTCGAAGAAAGGGGGCGGAGGACACGAAAAACTGGGATGAGCTCTATGCCGAATGTATGGACTGCCGCAAGTGCTCCCTGGCCGATACCCGGCACAACGTGGTCTTTGGCGAGGGCGCCCGGGACGCGGAGGTCATGTTCATCGGCGAGGGGCCCGGTGAGCAGGAGGACCTGACCGGACGGCCCTTTGTGGGTCGGGCGGGCCAGCTGCTGGACGATATGCTGGAGATGATCGACCTGCGCCGGGACAAGGTGTTTATCGGCAATATGGTCAAGTGCCGTCCGCCGGGAAACCGGGACCCGCTGAACATTGAGCAGGAGGCCTGCATCGGTTACCTGCGCAATCAGGTGGCCCTGATCCGGCCCAAAATCATCGTCTGCCTGGGGCGCATCGCCGCCATTCGGCTGATGAAAGACGACTTCAAGATCACCCGGGAGCACGGACAGTGGATGGAGAAGGCCGGGGTGTGGATGATGGCCATGTTCCACCCTTCCGCTCTGCTGCGGGACCCCTCCAAGCGGCCGGAAAGCTTTGTGGATCTAAAGACCCTCCAGGCCAAGATCCGGGAGATCTGCAACCATACCTACGACTGAAGAACGGGACCTGCCTGAGGCAGGTCCCAATTTTTTATTCGTTTTTTATCACAGAAGGCAAAGGGAGCGTTATGGTTCACTCCGTCTCCGGCACATATTCCAGAATATCCCCGGGCTGGCAGTCCAGGGCCTTGCAGATAGCCTCCAGGGTGGTAAAGCGGACCGCCCGGGCGTGATTGTTTTTCAAAATGGACAGGTTGGCCAGGGTGACATCCACCTTGGCGGACAGCTCATTGAGGCTCATCTTCCGCTTGGCCATCATCACATCCAGATTCACAACGATGGGCATGGGAACACCTCCTCAGATGGTCAGGTCGTTTTCCGCCTTCATCTCCGCCGCCTGGCGGAAGAGGGCGGATATGACCAGACAGAGCAGCCCGGCCAGAAAGAAGAGCGGAACAAAGAGTGTATTATAGCTGAACAGAGGCGCGATGGATTGGGCATAGCAGATCCTCCAGATCACACGCACCAGGGCGGCCCCGGAAATCAGAAAGCAGAGGACCGCCGATCCCAAAAGGCTTTTGGCATTTTCCAGGCAGAAGGGAGTACCTTTGAGGACAGTGCCCAGCACCCGGCGGCCCTGCCACAGGATGACCGCTGTACAGGCGCCGCAGAAGAGCAGAAAACCAGACAGAACATCCGCCTGGATGCCGTTGCGCCCCCACATGGACCAGCCGCCGATGAGCAGCATATGCAGGGTATCGTCGATATCATAGTCCCACCACGCCGCGAGCCCCTGCTGTGAGCCGATGTGTACCAGCCCGGGCACCATGATAAGTGCAATGAGGTTGCATACAAAAGTGATGGTAACCAGTATTGTCAGCACATGGGCCAGTTTCTGCACGCCGGTTCTCTCCATAATCACGCCTCCTTTGGCATCACTGTACCACGGAACACATTGCTTGTAAATGCATTTTTATCGTTTTTCAATATAACGACGGGGCTTGTAACGTTTTGCGGAGCAAAAACGTGTATCCTATAGGAACAGAGAAAGGAGAGTGGGCTATGGATCGGGAGGAAGCCGCCCGGCTGGTGGAGCAGTACAGCCCGGCGGTATACCGGCTGGCCTACGCCCGGACGGGCAGCCGTGAGGATGCGGAGGACATCACCCAGGAGACCTTCCTGCGATTGGTGCGGACGGCCCCGGTTTTTCGGGATGGGGAGCATTGCAAGGCCTGGCTGCTGCGGGTAGCCGCCAACTGCGCGGGGGATCTGCACCGCTCCCTCTGGCGCAGGCGTGCGGTGCCATTGGAGGAGGCGGGGCAGATGGCCGCGCCGGAGCCGCCGGAGGAGCAGGGCATGGAGCCGCGCCTTCTGACGCTGCCGGAGGACTACCGGGTGGTGGTCCATCTCTATTACTACGAGGAGCTGAGTACCGCGGAGATCGCCAAGGTGCTGGGCAAGCGGGAGGGGACCATCCGTACCCGCCTGAGCCGGGCGCGGGCCATGCTGCGGGAGGACTTACAGGAGGGGGAAACGCCATGCTGAAGCAAGATTATCAGACCTGGATGGACCAGGTGGAGCCGGATCAGGACTTTCAGGCCCGGCTGACGGAGGCCATGACATCAGAGCCGGTAAAAACCCCTAGACATACGTTCCGGGTGCTTGTGGCGGCGGCGGTGATGTGCGGTTTGCTGGGGATTACAGCGGCGGCCTATTATATGGGGGCATTTGAATTCCTGCAGGAGCAGAACGAGTATGCCCTGCTGGGTATGAATGAGGTGTATGAGACCTGCGCCCAGCCGGTGGGCGTATCAGTGACGGCAGAAAACGGCGATGTGTTTACGGTGGATCGTGTGGCAACTGACGGGACGTTCTGCACCATCTTTTACTGTTTGTACGTTCAGGACGAGACATGGCAGTACGCCCCCAGGATGACCCTGTGCTCCGGCGGGGAGGATATTTCCATGGAGGGCTATGACAACAGCTTTGAAAACCAGGAATACCTGGCCGACGACCACACTCTGTACGGCGCCTGGCGTTTCCTCCTGCGCACGCCTCTGGAAGATGGGGAGCAGGTGGAGCTGAAGCTGGCGCGATATGGAGACGCAGAGCCGGGTGAACTTGCTCCGCTGTTGTGGGAAAACACGCTGACCTTTTCTGTCAACCCCATCCAGGGGGAGCAGTTTGAGCTGGACGCCGTCCTTTCCGCCAGAATTGGGGGAGAGCCGGTACAGGTGGAGGCGGTTTCCCTGAAGCGGTCTCCTTTGGGTACTCTGCTCAGGCTGCGTTGGGCGGAGGAGGATTCCAGTGAAAAGGATTGGTATGACTTTGCCCTGCGGGATGGAGATACCGGAGCCTATATCCCCTATGACCAGGTGGTGATCAACCATTACTGGGACCCGGAGGGTTATGTGGACAGCGTCTATGAGCTGTACGGGGATGTGAGCGGGCTGAAGCAGCTGGAGATCATCCCAACCACATCCGTGGGCGGAGTTTCACCCAGACAGGTGGTGGCGTTGGAAGACCTGCCATCTGCGGACTCAGGAAATCCCGACGGAGGATATGCTCCGGCCAGCTATGAAGCGGTGGATGGACAACTCATCGTGAAGATGCAGCCGGTGGGGGCGGTAAACGCCTGGTATGCCCGCCTGCTGAACGGGGTGTATTTTCAGGATGCCCAGGGTGAGGATCTCTTTGAGGACGTGTGGGTGGAAAAGATCAAGAACCGGAGCGACGGTACCATCACCGTCATTTCCACCCCCAGCGCGGAATCCTACGCCCGGGATGTGGACAAGGTGGCCCAGATTTGTTTTTTTGTTCAGCAGTATAAACTGCTGGAGGGACAGAAGGCGGTCATCCGGTTGGATGCCCAGTGATGTCATACAGGAGCAGACCCAGGCCCCGTCGTATTTTACGGTGGGGCCTGATGGTTTTTCTTGCATTGATGTTGTATTTCTAGTATAATATGCTGGATTATGGAGGCGGTGGATGCCGCCAGGATATGATACGAGGAAGTGCAGTCAATGAAGTACGATTTTGCTGCCATCGAGCCCAAGTGGCAGAAAAAATGGGCAGAGGAAAAAACCTTCCACTGTGAAAACCACAGTGATAAACCCAAGTTTTACGGCCTGGTGGAGTTCCCCTATCCCTCCGGACAGGGTCTGCACGTAGGCCACACCCGCCCCTATACCGCCATGGACGTGGTGGCCCGCAAGCGCCGTATGGACGGCTACAATGTGCTGTTCCCCATGGGCTATGACGCCTTCGGCCTGCCCACCGAGAACTATGCCATCAAGAACCACATTCACCCTGCCAAGGTGACCCACGACAACATTGAGAACTTTACCAAGCAGCTGCATATGCTGGGCTACTCCTTCGACTGGGACCGGGTCATCAACACCACCGATCCCAGCTATTACAAGTGGACTCAGTGGATCTTCCTGCAGCTCTGGAAGCACGGTCTGGCCTACAAGACCACCATGCCCGTGAACTGGTGTACCTCCTGCAAGTGCGTGCTGGCCAACGAGGAGGTTGTGGACGGCGTGTGTGAGCGCTGCGGCGCCCCCGTGGTCCGCAAGGAAAAGAGCCAGTGGATGCTCAAGATCACCGAGTATGCCCAGCGCCTCATCGATGACCTGGACGACCTGGACTTCATCGAGCGGGTCAAGACCCAGCAGAAGAACTGGATCGGCCGCTCCACCGGTGCCGAGGTCACCTTTAAGGCCACCACTGGCGAGGACATCGTGGTGTTCACCACCCGACCCGACACCCTGTTCGGCGCCACTTATATGGTTCTCTCTCCCGAGCACGCCCTGGTGAAGGGCTGGCTGGAGAGCGGCAAGCTGGCTAACGCCGACGATGTGCGTGCCTATCAGGCTGCCGCCGCCTCCAAGTCCGATCTGGAGCGCACCGAGCTGAACAAGGAAAAGACCGGCGTGTGCCTGGACGGCGTGAAGGGCATCAACCCGGTCAATGGCAAGGAGATCCCCATCTTTATCTCCGACTATGTGCTCTCCACCTACGGCACCGGCGCCATCATGGCCGTGCCCGCCCACGACGACCGCGACTGGGAGTTTGCCAAGAAGTTCGGCTGTGAGATCATCGAGGTGGTCT
>NZ_CAJFGT010000020.1:0-33508 GCF_904377885.1 Flavonifractor sp. An112
TGCCACGCCAGTGTGCGCACTGGCTCGCAATGACAGGTTTGTGCAAAACAGCTATTTTGCAACAGGCCCTTTCTCGTTGGGTCAATTCCCCAGGGTCAGGCCGGAGTCCTCCAGATAGAGCCGCCGGAAGAAGGAAATGGTACTGCCGTTTTCGTCCTGGCAGGTGCCCGCCAGCACCACGCAGCCCTCCAAAGGATCGGCGGCGGCGGTGTCCAGACTGCGGAAGGCGGGCCAGTGCTCCTTTAAAAAGTCCGCATAGGTGACGGTGTAGATGGTCCCGTCCCGGCGGAAGAAGAGCTGCTTGTCGGTGATCAGCTCACAGTCTCCGTCCCCGTTCAGGTCCAGGATGCTGACATTTCCCAGGAGGGTACTCTCTGCCCGCAGGAAACGGACCAGACCCTCTTCTTGGTTCCACCGGTATAGGTCGATGGTCCAGTTGACCTCCTTGGAGTCATTGCTCCAGCCCGCCAGCAGGCCCTGGTAGCCCAGCAGGGCGGGGAAGTCGTCCAGCCACCGGTTGCCGGACACAACCCCCAGGGGGAGACGGTCAAAGGAGGGCACCACGTCATCATTCTCCAGGGTGATCCGGGGGACGCAGGTGCCGTCCTCCAGGGTGTAGATGCCGAAGTAGAACTGGTCGTCGAAATTGGAGCCGAACCGGGTGGACTCCCTCCAGGGCTCGGGTTGGGGATCGCTGAGTTCCTCATACACTGTCAGCTCCTCCAGGGGAACGGCGACAGGCTCCCCGTTCCCGGCGGCAGGCTGGTCCACCGTGAGGGTGTCACCGCTGAAGGTGAGGGTGCGCAGGAAAGAGGTGGTGGTGCCGGTTTCATCCTCCATCGTGCCGGAAAGCAGGATGCAGCTGCCTCTGGCGGACAGTCTGGCCCCCTCCAGAGTGCGGAAGGCGGGCCAGCGCTGGGCCAGCAGGTCGGCGTAGTTCACGGCGTAGAGGGTATCCTCCCACTGGAGGAGAAGCTGCCGGTCGGTGATCAGCTCCTCCTTCCCGTCCCCGTTCAGGTCCTGGGTCAGCAGCTGACCGCCGGCGCTGCCGTAGGTCTCCGCCAGCAGGGACCGGTTTCCTTCCTCGTCCACGGCAAACAGGTCGTAGAACCATTCATCCTGCCGCTCCGACGGCACACCGGGGTAGGAGGTGATGAAACCGTCGGTGCCCATCAGGTCCAGGTAGTAAAACAGCTGGTAGGTCTCCTGCAGCCCATCCATGCTGCCGGACTGCTTGCGCTGTAGGAAGAGCATGGCGCCGGCGTTTTCGCTTCTGGGACCCTCCCGCATGGTCCAGGGTGGGGTTTCGCCGCCCTCACCATAGGAGTCCAGGTCGAAGTGCTGCTCGATGGTGGGATTTTGGGGCACGGCGGGGGCGGAGTAGGGGGACAGGTCGGAAAGGGACAGGGTGAAGCTCCCATCCTCATATACAGCGGTCCGGGGTCCCGAGAAGGTACAGGCAGCCGCCAGACCTGCCAGCAGCACCGCCGCCAGCACAGCGGCCAGGATGGGGCGCTTTTGGTGGGCGATGCGGGTGATGCGGTCCTTCAGCTGCCGCTTGCCGGAGGTCATGGTGGTGGCGGCCAGCAGGGGATTGGTGGGTCTGCCCCGCACCGGCACCAGGGCCAGCAGGGTGCGGCCATAGGCCAGCCGCCCGCTGTGGTCCAGCTCCGCCATGGCTCCCTCGTCGCAGGCCAGTTCGCAGTCGGTGCGGGACAGGAGGGCCGCCGCCCACACCAGGGGGTGGAACCAGTAGATGGTGAGGCACACACACCGCAGCAGAGCCCACAGGGGGTCCAGATGTTTGGCGTGGGTGCGCTCATGGAGGAGCACATAGTCCAGACGGTCCGACTGGACGGCGGCGGGGGTCAGATAGATGGCGGGCCGCACCAGCCCCACCAGACAGGGGGAGGAGAGCCGGTCGCTGAGATACACCGGCAGGGGGCAGCCCTCCGCCGGGAAGGGGACCCGGCTCTTGCGCAGGTTCAGCCGGAACCGCAGGTTGGCAAGGAGGAAGAAGGCGGCCATGGCGGCCATGCCCACCTTCCACACCACATCCAGCACCTGGGCCAGGGAGAGGGTGGAGGCGGAGAGTGCGGTACTGGTCTCTGCGGTGTTGGGGATGTTCTGGATCACCTGGGTCTGGGTGTTGTCCGGAATCGGTTCGGCAGCCGGTTGGGTGGGGACCTCCACCGGCCGCTCCAGAACGGCGGTGAGCTGCTGCCCGGCCTGCTGGCTCACATCCAGCACCGAAACAACGGGCAGGGCTGGCAGCTGTACCGGCACCAGCAGCCGCACCAGCACCAGCGCCCACAGGGCGTACTGTACCCGGCGGGGGATGGCACTGCGGAAGAGAAAGCGGAACAGGATCAGGGCTAAAATCAGCACCGACGCGGTGAGGACCACTTCTTTCATGACGACTCCTCCTTTGCCTGCTCCAGAATGGCGGAGAGCTGGTCAATGTCCTCCTGGGTCAGCGCCCGGCTGTCCACCAGGGCGCTCATCATCAGTCCCAGGCTGCCGCCGTATACCTTGTCCAGAAAGTGCCGGGTGGCGGTCTCCTCCGCCTGCTGGCGGGGGAGCAGGGGGGTGTACTCCTTGGCCCGGCCCTCCTCATGGTGGGTCACCGCCCCCTTGGCCTCCAGCCGGGAGAGCATGGTAATGATGGTGTGCTTGGACCAGCCGGTCTCCCCCTCCAGCGCGTGGGTCAGCTGGGTGATGGTGGCCGGACCGTCCTCCCACAGGCGGTCCATCAGCTTCCATTCGCCGTCGGACAGGTGGATCTTCATAGGGCATCCCTCCATTGGTGTACAGTTGTCTACCTCTTCTGATTGGAGCATAGCACAATGGTAGACAGTTGTCAACCAAATTTGATGAAACTTTTCCGGACTCTGTGGTGATATGATAGACGAAAGCGCTTTCCACTTCCCGAAGGAGTGACCTTATGAGAGAGACGACCATCATCAGACAACTGCGGGCGGGAGACCCGGCGGGGCTGGAGGCCCTGATGGACGCCTATCTGCCCTATGTCTCTGCCGTGGTGTGGCACATTCTGGGCCGCGCCATGCCGCCGGAGGACGGGGAAGAGGTGGTGTCCGACGTATTTTTGGCTGCCTGGGACCAGGCGGAGGACCTGCGGCCCGGCCAGATCAAGGTATGGCTGGCCGCCGTGGCCCGGCACAAGGCCCGCAACAGGCTGCGTCAGACGGGGCGGACCCTGCCCCTGGAGGGGGAGGCTCTGGAGATCCCCGGCCAGGCCGACCCGGCAGATCAGCTGGCCCGGGCGGAGGAGGGGCAGCTGGTGCGGGCGGCGGTGGACGCCCTGCCCCACCAGGAGCGGGAGATCTTTCTCCGCTATTACTATTACGCCCAGACCATGCCGGAGATCGCCCAACGGATGGACTTGAATCTGTCCACCGTCAAGACCAAGCTGCGGCGGGGACGAATGAAGCTGAAGGAACAGTTGACGAGGGAGGGATATGTACATGAAGCGTGACTGGTTCGACCTGCTGGAGGATTACCAAGCCCAGCCTCTGGACCTGGACGAAGAGAACCCCTATTCCTCGTCCCGAATCAGGGAGATGACCATGAAACGAATGACAGACAAGAAAACCAAACGGCGCCGGCTGCCGGTGCGGCTGCTGACGGCGGCCGCCGTGGCGGCGGTCCTCACCGTGTCTGCCCTGGCGGTAAGCCGCGTCCTGGGGGCGGGGGAGATGTTCCAGGACTACTTTACCGACGACGCCCAGCCCCTCACCTCCGCCCAGCTGGAGGCAGTGGACCAGATGGGGGCCACCTTTGAGGGCGGGGTCACCAGCAACGGAGCCACCATTACCCCGGTGGCCATCCTGGCGGACCGGCAATTCTGCTATCTACGCCTGCACATCCAGGCCCCGGAGGGGGTAGTCCTGCCCGACTACACCGAGGAGGAGGGATACTATCAGCTGTTTAGCCCAGAACAGGAGCACTTCCTCTCCCTGAAGGCGGCTGACGGCACCAAGCTGGACTACACATCCTCGCTGGACGTGCTGCCCGACGACGATCCCACTGACAACGAAAAGGACCTGGTGCTGTGGCTGGCCTCCGACCCGGACGGCACCGTCTTTAACGGGGATCAGCCCCTGTATCTCACCCTCCACGGGCTGTGGCTTCAGACGCCGGACAAGGACTATACCTCCATCTTTGAGGGCGAGTTCGTACTGGACCTTGGGCTGTGCGGCCGGGGGACCAGCCTGGAGCTGGACGTGGCTGGGATGACCTGGACCAACGAGACCTACGACTTTACCATTACGCTGGAGGAAATGACCCTTACCCCCCTGAGCCTCACCGCCCGCTATACTGCCACCCAGTCCAATGACCCCAGGATATGGCCCGGTGTGGGACCTATGGAGGTGGTGCTCAAGGACGGGAGTACCGTCTCTGCCCTGAATAAAGGTGCACCCGACATGAACGGCTGCGCGGTGCAGGTCTTTGACACACCTCTGGATCTGGAACAGGTGGCCTATGTCCGGTGCGGCGGCTATCAGATCCAGCTGCCCCCATTTTGACAGAAAAAACGGGAACCGCTTTTGCGGTTCCCGTTTTGTTGTTACGGCTGCTCCAGAGCACGCTCCAGGGCCTCAATGACGATCTTCATGGCCTTGATGCGGGCGTATTTCTTGTCCACCGACTCCAGGATGTGCCAGGGGGCAAAGGCGGTGCTGGTGCGCTGGAGCATCTCGTTCACCGCCACCTCGTAGGCGTCCCACTTGTCCCGGTTGCGCCAGTCCTCCTCGGTGATCTTCCACTGCTTGGCCGGGTCGGCCTGCCGCTCATTGAACCGCTCCAGCTGGGTGTCCTTGTCGATTTGCACCCAGAACTTGATGACCACCATGCCGGAGCTCACCAGTTCCTGCTCGAACTCGTTGATCTCGTCAAAGGCCCGCTGCCAGTCGTCGGTGGTGCAGAAGCCCTCCAGCCGCTCCACCATCACCCGGCCGTACCAGCTGCGGTCAAAGATGGCGATGTGCCCCGTCTTGGGCAGCCGGGTCCAGAACCGCCACAGGTAGTGGCGGGCCAGCTCGTCCTTGGTGGGGGCGGCGATGGGGAGGACCTCATACCCACGGGGGTCCAGGGCGGAGGCCAGCCGCTTGATGTTGCCCCCCTTGCCGGCGGCGTCCCAGCCCTCATACACCACCACCACCGGCACCTTCTTCCGGTAGAGCTCGTTGTGGAGGGCGGAGAGCTTTTTGCGGCACTTTTTCAGCTGCTTGCGGTAGTCCTTCTCCTCCAACGCCTTGTCCAGGTCTACCTGGGCCAGGGGCAGGGTGGGGGCCAGAGGCCACTGATAGGAGGGGTGGACGGGGACGGGGCGGGCCTCCAGAGCGGCGCAGATCTGGTCGTGGAGCCAGTCCGCCGCCGCCAGGTTGGCCTGGACGGCCTGGGTGCTGTCGATGATCTTCCAGGGGGCCCAGGGCTTGTCGGTGGCAGCCAGGTAGCCGTCAAAGACCGCCAGGTGCTTCTGGTAGTTCCTGTTCTGCCGCCGGTCGGCCTCGGTACACCGCCAGGCGGTGTCCTTGTCGGCGGCCAGGTTGTCCAGCCGCTCCTTCTGGCTCTGGGCGTCGATGTGGAGGAAGAGTTTTACCAGCAGATACCCTCCGGCGGCCAGCTGCCGCTCAAAAATGTTGATGCTCTCCAGCCGGGCCTGGTACTCCTCCTCCGACAGGTCTCCCCGCAGGTAGGCCTGAACGGTCTCCTCCATCCAGCCGGTGTCCAGAAAGAGCACCTTGCCCTGGGCGGGGATGGTCTCAAAGTGGCGCTTGAGGAAGGGCCAGCGCTTCTCGGTATCGGTGGGGGAATTGACGCTGATCACCTTGAAGAACCGGGGGTCCAGCTCCCGGATCAAAGACTGAATGGTGCGGCCCTTGCCCGCGGCGCTCCAGCCCTCCAGCAGAACGATCACCGGCAGGCCCGCCTGCTGCAGCCGCTGCTGCAAGCCCGCCAGCTGGGTCCTGCGGGCCTTCAGCAGGGCCTTGCACTCGGCCTGAGTCCGCCGCTCGGTGTGAAACGCAAAGTCACTGAGCATGGCTTGTGCCTCCTTCGTGTGGTTTTGTCCTCAGTTTACACCCGAATACCGCCGCTGACAAGCCTTACCGCCCCAGGAAGTTTTTCTTGTGGCGGCGGCGGTTTTATAGTATACTATGTAGAGTCGATTTTACGAAAAAGAGGTTTTTTGCATGGATCACGCCCGTTATGAAAGTCCCCTCTCTTCCCGCTACGCCAGCGACCAGATGCAGTATATTTTCTCCCCGGACAAGAAGTTCTCCACCTGGCGGCGGCTGTGGGTCGCCCTGGCCCGGGCCGAGATGGAGCTGGGCCTGCCGGTGACTGCGGAGCAGGTGGCCGAACTGGAGGCTCACCTCACCGACATTGACTACGACAAGGCCGCCCAGTACGAAAAGAAGCTGCGCCACGACGTGATGGCCCACGTCCACACCTACGGCGAGGCCTGCCCCAAGGCCATGCCCATCATCCACCTGGGCGCCACCAGCTGCTATGTGGGCGACAACACCGACGTGATCCTCATGCGGGAGGGCCTGTGCCTGATCCGGGATGAGCTGGTGCGGGTGCTGGACAAGCTGGCCAGGTTTGCCCGGCAGTACAAGGCCCTGCCCACCCTGGGCTTCACCCACTTCCAGCCCGCCCAGCTGGTCACCGTGGGCAAGCGTGCCACCCTGTGGATGAACGAGCTGCTGCTGGATCTGGCCGACGTGGAGTACAGCATCGCCAACCTGAAGCTGCTGGGCTGCAAGGGCACCACCGGTACCCAGGCCTCCTTCCTGGAGCTCTTCGACGGCGACCACGCCAAGT
This sequence comes from Flavonifractor sp. An112, assembly GCF_904377885.1. Lineage (NCBI taxonomy): Bacteria > Bacillati > Bacillota > Clostridia > Eubacteriales > Oscillospiraceae > Flavonifractor > Flavonifractor sp. An112. The sequence continues at coordinate 6,850 of NZ_CAJFGT010000020.1, forward strand.
GCCGTGAGCTGGACCGCAAAATTGCCGCCGAGATGGGCTTTGAGGCCACCGCCGCCGTGTCCGGCCAGACCTACTCCCGGAAGGTGGACTATCAGGTGGTTTCCACCCTGTCCGGCATTGCCCAGTCCGCCAGCAAGTTCGCCACCGACCTGCGGCTGCTCTGCCACCTGAAGGAGGTGGAGGAACCCTTTGAGAAGAACCAGATCGGTTCCTCCGCCATGCCCTATAAGCGCAACCCCATGCGCTGCGAGCGTATCTGCGCCCTGGCCCGGTACGTCATGGCCGACGCGGTCAACCCCGCTGTTACCGCCGCCAGCCAGTGGTTCGAGCGCACCCTGGACGACTCCGCCAACAAGCGCCTCAGCGTGCCCGAGGCCTTCCTGGCGGTGGACGCCATCCTCAACATCTGGGCCAACGTGGCCGACGGCCTGGTGGTCCATGAGAAAGTCATCGAGAAGCACGTGCTGGAGGAGCTGCCCTTCATGGCCAGCGAGAACATTATGATGGATGCCGTCAAGAAGGGGGGCAACCGGCAGGACCTCCACGAGCGCATCCGTGTGCTCAGCCAGCAGGCCGGCGCCAACGTGAAGGATCTTGGCCTGTCCAACAACCTGATCGACCTCATTGCCGCTGACCCGGCCTTCTCCATGCTCAGCCGGGAGGAGCTTACCGCCCATCTGGAGCCCAGCCGCTACATCGGCCGCTGCCCGGAGCAGGTGGAGGAGTTCCTCAAGGAAGAGGTGGAGCCGGTGCTGGAGCGCTATCCCCACGCCCTGGAGGGCAAGACCGCGGAATTGAAGGTATAAACAGGGACCAAACGGGAATTTAAGGAGGAAATTGTCATGGAAAAGGCAGTTCGGCGTATCGGCGTATTTACCAGCGGCGGCGACGCCCCCGGCATGAACGCAGCCATCCGTTCGGTGGTTCGTACCGCCATCCATATGGGTATTGAGTGTATCGGCATCCGCCGTGGCTATCACGGCCTCATCAACGGCGACTTTGTTCCCCTGGACTTTGACAGCGTCAGCGGCCTGTCCCGCCGGGGCGGCACCATGCTCTACTCCGCCCGCAGCGAGGACTTCAAGTCCGAAGTGGGCCGGGAGCGGGCGGCTGCCACCTGCAAGCTGCTGGGTCTGGACGCCCTGGTGGGCATCGGCGGCGACGGTACCTTCCGGGGCCTGCTCACCCTGGCCGACAAGGGCCTGAGCGTCATCGGCATCCCCGGCACCATCGACAACGACATCGCCTGCTCTACTTACACCATCGGTTTTGACACCGCCTGCAACACCGCCCTGGAGTCCATCGACAAGCTGCGGGACACCATGCAGTCCCACGAGCGCTGCTCCGTGGTGGAGGTCATGGGCCGCCACGCCGGCCATGTGGCCCTCAACGTGGGGGTGGCCTGCGGCGCCACCGCCGTGCTGGTGCCCGAGCAGGTGGTCAACTACGAGGAGGACCTGATCGAGCCCATCCGCCGGGCCCGGCTGTCCGGGCGCACCCATTTCATGATCATCGTGGCCGAGGGCGTGAAGGGCGGCGCCTATGAGGTGGCCAAGCACATCCACGAGGCCACCTCCCTGGACACACGGGTCACCATCCTGGGCCACGTCCAGCGGGGCGGCGCACCCTCCCTCCGGGACCGGGTGGCCGCCACCTACATGGGCTATGAGGCCGTCCGGCTGCTGGCCGAGGGCAAGACCTGCCGGGTGGTGGCCATGGACGGCGAGTCCTATGTGGATTACGACATCCATGAGGCCCTGCAGATGAAGAAGGGTCTGGATCAGCAGACCTACACCGTCATGCGGGCCCTCACCGGCGTGCGGTAAGTCAGAACAACCCATACGGAGAGCGGAGCCCGGCTCCGCTCTCCGCCTTTTTGAAAGGAGGGCCCAATGATCCTGGCCCTGTGTGTGGACGACAAAAACGGCATGGCCTTCAACGGCCGGCGGCAGAGCATGGACAAGCTGCTGCGGGCCGACCTGCTGGAGGCGGCGGGGGAGCGCCCGGTGTGGGCGAGCCCCTATACCGCCAGGCAGTTCCACCCGGCCCCCGCCAACCTGAGGGCGGCGGAGGACTTTCTGGACCGGGCGGGCCCAGGCGAGGTCTGCTTTGCCGAGTTTCCCCCTCTGGCCCAGGTGCTGGACAGGGTGGAGGGGATTCTCCTTTACAGATGGAACCGGACCTATCCCGCCGACCAGTATCTGGATTTTGACCCGGCGGCGGCAGGGTTCCGGCTGGTCTCCGCCGCTGACTTTTCCGGCTCCTCCCACAAAACCCTGACCAAGGAGGTCTACACCAAATGAAACGAATTTCTGCCGCTCTGCTGGCGCTGACTCTGCTGTGTGCCTTGACCCTCAGTGGCTGTAAAGGAAATGAGCCTGTCCCCAGTTCCACCCCTGCCGCTTCTTACGACCTGACCAGCCTGCCCGATTACAGCGGCGATCCCTATGTGGCGGTCAATGACAATGTTCCTTACTTTACAGAGGACGACTACACCACCAACTCCTTTGAGTCCTACAGCGACCTGGACGACCTGGGGCGCTGCGGGGTGGCCTACGCCTGCGTGGGGTCCGATCTCATGCCCACCGAGGACCGGGAGAGCATCAGCTCGGTGAAGCCCAGCGGCTGGATCAACGTGGAGTATGACGGGCAGTACCTCTATAACCGCTGCCACTTGATCGGCTTCCAGCTCACCGGCGAGAACGCCAACGAGAAGAACCTCATCACCGGCACCCGGTACATGAATGTGGACGGGATGCTGCCCTTTGAGAACATGGTGGCCGACTATGTGAAGGAGACAAACAACCATGTGCTCTACCGTGTGACCCCTGTCTTTGAGGGGGACAACCTGGTGGCCTCCGGGGTGCTGATGGAGGCCTACAGCGTGGAGGACAGCGGGGAAGGGGTCACCTTCTGCGTGTACGCCTACAACGTGCAGCCCGGCATTACCATCGACTACGCCACCGGAGCCAGCGCCGCCGGCGGTGAGGAGGTACCCCAGCCCTCCATTCCCGCTCAGACCACCAGCGGCTCGGAGGAGGAGCAGGGCACCTATGTGCTCAACACCAACTCCATGAAGTTCCATGAGCCCGACTGCTCCGGGGTGGCCTCCATGAGCGATGCCAACCGCCAGGACTACACCGGCTCCCGGCAGGATCTCATCGACCAGGGGTATGCTCCCTGCGGCATTTGCAAACCCTGAAATAGAACATCCTGATTCATTTCTTCCCAAGCGAGGTTTTCCATGAAAGACATCGTCACATCCTTCGGGGCCTGGATTCAGACCCTGTGCGACAAAAACCCGGAAAAGGCCCGGAAATGGCTCACCACCGGCTACCGGGCCAAAAACCTGCAATTAAAGCTGGCCCCCGGCAAGCTGACTACCAAGTCCGCCCAGATGGTGGCGGTCCAGACCATGAACTCCATGATCGCGCCCCTGGCCCACCCGGACAAGGCGGCCATGGTCAGCCTGTTTCTGCCCTGCGAGCCCCTCCAGGTGCTGGGGCTGTCCCCTTACTCCTGCGAGGGCTTCGGCTGTTTCCTCTCCGGCACCCAGGCGGAGGGGGCCTTCCTCCGCTACGCCGAGAGCGAGGGCCTGCCCGAGACCTTCTGCTCCTACCATAAAATCTTCATCGGGGCGGCGGAGAAGGGCCTGATGCCCAAGCCCCGGTTCATCCTGTCCACCACCCTGGCCTGCGACGCCAATATGCTCACCTTCCGGCGGCTGGCGGAGTACTTTGACGTGCCCCACTTCATGGTGGACGTGCCCTACCGCACCGACCAGAGCGCCGTGGACTATGTAGCCGGCCAGCTGCGGGACATGGTGGCCTTTCTGGAGCAGCAGACCGGCCAGAAGCTGAGCCAGTCCGCGCTGGAGGAGACGGTGGCCCGCAGCAACCGGAGCCTTGCCAACTACCACCGCTATATGACCCTGAAGGCGGACAAGTGCATCCCCTGCGAGATGACAGGGGAGATGTTCGCCGCCTTCGCCCTCCACATTCTGCTGGGCACCCCGGAGACCGAGGCCTTCACCCTCCAGTGCCTGAAGGACGCAGAGGAGGCGGCCCCGGCGGAGGGGGTGCGGCTGCTGTGGCACCACACCACCCCCTTCTGGGTGGCCCCCCTGCGGCAGGTCACCGACTTCAACCGGGACGTGCAGATCGTGGGGTGCGATATGTGCTTTGAGGGCATCCAGCCCACCTTTTCATCCGACCCCTATCATGCCATGGCCCAGCGGGTGGTGTACTCCGCCTTCAACGGCCCGGTGTCCCGGCGCATTGAGAAGGGGGTGGAGGCCGCCCGCCAGCTCAAGGCCGATGGTACGGTGTGGTTTTGCCACTGGGGCTGCAAGCACACCCTGGGCGGGGCACAGCTGGCCAAGGAGACCTTTGAGGCCGCCGGCATCCCCACCCTGGTACTGGACGGCGACGGCTGCGACCGCAGCCACGGCGGCGAGGGCCAGCTGGCCACCCGCATGGAGGCCTTTGTGGAGCTGCTGAAACAGGGAAAGGGGGGACAGGCATGACCCACTATATCTGTAAATACACCCCGGTGGAGCTTTTGCGCGCCCTGGGCGGGGAGTGCGTGGTGCTGGACCAGATGCCAGACTCCTTCCCCCTCAGCGACCAGCTGGGCCACCCCAACCTGTGCGGCTTCGGCAAGGCAGTGCTGGAGGCCTGCCTGTCCGGGCAGGTACGCGAACTGGTGCTGGTCAACTGCTGCGACGTGATCCGCAGCGTGTACGACATCCTGCTCCAGCACGGCAAGCTGGACTTCCTCTACCTGATGGACCTGCTCCACTGCGGGGGCGACTGCGCCAAAACCCGGATGAAGGGGGAGCTGCTGGCTCTGGCGGAGGCCTACGGGGCCTACAAGGGCACCAAGTTTGACGAAAAGGCTTTCCGGGCGGCCTTCCAGCCTCTGGACCGGCCCACGGAGCCCTACCTCAGCGTGCTGGGAGGCAGGGTAGGGGACAAGCTCTTTGAGGCCATGGAGGAAGCGCTCCCCCTGCCGGTACGCAACGACACCTGCGTTCACAACCGCTCCGTGGCCCCGCCGCCGGAGGGCGGGGACTTTGATACCCTGATGGGCTGGTACGCCGGGGCTCTGCTGGAGCAGATCCCCTGTATGCGGATGACCGACGCCGCCGGGCGGCGGCAGCTGGTCAACGACCCCCATCTCAAGGGTGTGGTGTACCACACGGTGAAATTCTGCGACTACTACGGCTTTGAATACTCCGGCCTGCGCCATGAGCTCACGGTGCCCATGCTCAAGCTGGAGTCGGACTATACGGCGGGGAGCAGCGGACAGCTGCGTACCCGGCTGGAGGCCTTTGCCGAGACCATGGTCCCGGCACAAACCACGGCGAAAAAAGGAGGCAACGCCATGAGCGGCGGACGGTATTATGTGGGCATCGACAGCGGGTCCACCAGCACGGATGTGGCCATTCTGGACCGCAACCGCCAGCTGGTGGCGGGGGTGATCCTGCCCACCGGGGCGGGGGCCTCGGCGGGGGCGGAGCGTGCCCTGGAGCAGGCCCTCAAACAGGCGGGGCTCACCGAGGCGGACATTGCCGCCACCGTCACCACCGGCTACGGGCGCTCCGCCATTCAGATGGGGGACAAGTCCATCACCGAGATCACCTGCCACGCCAAGGGGGCCTACTTCCTGGACTCCACTGTCCGCACCATCATCGACATCGGCGGCCAGGACAGCAAGGTGATCCGGCTGGACGACCAGGGCAACGTGGTCAACTTCCTGATGAATGACAAGTGTGCCGCCGGTACCGGCCGCTTTCTGGAGCTGATGGCCCGCACCCTGGAGCTGTCCATGGAGGAGATGAGCTGGGCCGGGCTGGAGTGGAAGGAGGACATCGCCATTTCCTCCATGTGCACCGTCTTTGCCGAGTCGGAGGTGGTGTCCCTCATCGCCCAGAACAAGGACCGGGGGGACATCATCCACGGCCTGAACCAGTCGGTGGCCTCCCGCACCGCCGCCCTGTGCCGCCGCCTGGGGGGCGAGCCCAACTATATGATGACCGGCGGCGTGTCCAAGAACCGGGGCGTGGTGGAGGCCATCCAGCGAGAGCTGGGGGTGGAGCTCATCGTCTCCGACCGGGCCCAGCTCAACGGCGCTCTGGGGGCCGCCCTCTTCGCCCTGGAGGGGTAATCTCATAGCTATTTCAAAGACCTTCCCTGTGGGGAAGGTCTTTTTTTGCCGCTGGATGTACCAAAACATACAACAAATCCCCCCAAACACCCTACAGGTGAAAGGGGGGAGGCCCATGAAGCTGGTACGCTACGGCAGGGAGGGGGCGCTGACCAACTATCTGCCCCTGCCCAGGCCGCTGCTGGAGCTGGATCTGTCGGGGACGGCCCTGCTGCTCTACGCTCTGCTGCTGGACCGGGCAACCCTGTCCCAGAAGAACGGCTGGTGGTCAGAGGAGGGGTGGGTGTATGTGCGCTATCCCATCGCCAGGCTGGCGGCGGCGCTGGGGCGGGGAACCACAGTGGTCAAGAAGCGGCTGAGGGAACTGGAGCAGGCGGGCCTGATCCGGCGGGTGACGCCAAGGAGGGGGGAGGCCAGCCAAATTTTTTTGTCCCTGCCCGAGGACACTTTTTTGACCGGGAGCGGGCCGAAAAACCGACCGGGTCCCGGTCGGAAACCGGACCATGACCAGGGCGGAAAAGCGTCCCCTAACAACCTGAGGGAACAACAGAACTTAAACAACCATTCTTATCAATATAGAGAGGGGGAGAGTTTATAATGGATCGGGAAGAACGGCTGCGGGAGGCTATGGAACGGGAAAAGGCCAACCGCATCCAGCAAAAGCGCAAGCGGGTGTTCGGTTCGGCCCAGGGGCTGATGGACTGTACCTTCGACAGGGACAACGGGGCGGTGCCTCAGCTGGCCTGGGCCAGGCAGTATGTGGAGCACTGGCCGGAGATGCGGCGGGAGAACATGGGCCTGCTGTTCTGGGGCCCGGCGGGGACAGGCAAGACCTTTGCCGCCGCCTGTATCGCCAACGCCCTGGTGGATCTGGAGGTGGGCGTGCGGATGATCACCCTGGGGGAGGCTCTGCTCAATCTGTTCGGCATGAGCGGTGAGGAGCGCATCCAGTATCTGGAGGTGCTGACCACCTGCGGACTGCTCATCCTGGACGACTTCGGCGTGGAGCGCCGGACGCCCTACGCCCGGGAACAGGTGTACGAGATCGTCAACCGCCGGTATCTGTCCGGGCGGCCCATGGTGGTGACCACCAATCTGACTCTGAAGGAGCTGAAAAACGCCGACCGGGACGATAGCCGCATCCATGACCGGGTGCTGGAGCGGTGCGTGCCGGTTTGCTTTGACGGAACCAGTCTGCGGCAGGAAAAAACGGCGGAGCGGATCAAACGGATGCAGACGCTGCTGACCGGCGGCAGTCCGGCGGATTGACAAAGGTCCGCCGGGATGGTATCGTTGACTATATCGGCCGCAGGCGGCCCAAAGCCGGACGCCCGCCGAACCACCGCCGATACACCACTCAAAAGAAACAACACAAATACATACAACAGCATTTTTTATTTTGTTGCAGCAGCCGCCGGCGGAGCCGGGCCGTTTGGGGCCTGCCGGAGCCGGCTGGAGGGACCCCTCTGGACCTCAACTACGAACTCAACAAAATAAACTGCCGTTTTGTTGAGTACAAGGCGGGGCAAGGTGCAGATGACAGGGAGTGCGGACAGGTCCGTACTCCCTTCTTTCGTCCCCGCCCGTGGCGGGAGCGGGGGCCGCAGCGCGGCCCCATGCCCCTGCGCCTCCCCCCTCCCACGGGAGGGGGGGCGGGAGGGGGAAGGGCAAAAAGAAAGCGCCCGCCCTCCACCATGGCCTACGTCCAGCCTTGCGGCTGGCGGTGGAGAGCGGGACGCCCCTGCATCACCCATGGTAGCACAGACGTTCCAGGTTGTCAAGACCCAGGCCCCACCGCGCCGCCCCTTGCTGTCTGAAGATCGGGCCGGGGGAGGCGGTCAAGGGCAGCCCTTGGCTGCCTGGCTGGACCCTTGACCGCCGCTGCGCGGTCTGATACCCCAACGGAGGGGGGCGCGGCGCGGCAAAGGGCGGCCGCAGGCCGCCCCCAGCGCCCCCCGGAGGGAGGAAGGCGCGGCGGCCCATGGCGATAGCCGGGCCGCCCGACAGGGGCCCGGGGAGGGGGCACCGGCGCGGCGCGGACGGGGCGAAGGGCCGCCCGGAGCAGCCCAAGGGCGAGCACCCCCGCAGCGAGCCCGCAGCGGCGCGCAGGGGGGACCGCACGACCCCCACGCCGGGGGCCGAGGCGGGGGCGAGGCAAGCCCGCCCACGCCCGGACCCGCCCACGCCGCAGCGGGGGCCGCCGGGGGAGCACCGGGACCGCGCCGACGGGCGCAGGCGGCCCGCCGACAGGCCGCAGCGACCCCCGCAGCGACCCAAAGGGAGCGGAGGGGGCCCGAGCCAGGGCCAGCGCGGCCCAGGGGGCCGCAGGGGCCCAGGCCGGGAGCAAGCCCGGAGCGGAGGCCGGGCCGCCGGGCAAGGCCCGCAGCGGGCCGACCGGAGCGCAGGGGGGCCAAGGCCGAGCATACCGATGATGTTCCGCCGCTCACCAGCGGCGGAACAACCGGGGCCGCCCCCCTCGACGGGGGGCAGGACCCGGCTCCCTGCGGTCACGCTGCCGGGCTCCCTTACTTGATACAGGGACAGTATTCCGTCACCCACCAGACCCATGGACGACTTCATCAAGAACCCCATGAGCGTTTCGGCGCTGCTGGCTCGGTCCGGTTCTGGCCGGGGCGGCCTGTGTCATACCGCCAGGGTCAAGACCTATCCAGACGGCTCCAGGGAGGTCCTGGTCTGCGATCAGGCCATCTTCCATTCCCAGGGATGGGAGAGGGCCGGGGAGCGCCCGCCTCGCCGCAGGCGGGCCCAGGAGGCTCCCGAGAGACCCCCGGAGGTCAGGGAGCGGGACAACCTGGACCGCTCCCTGCGCCGGGCCAGGGCCCAGGTCCGGGACCTGGCACTTGCCAACCCCTTCCGCTGGTTCGTCACCCTCACCCTGGACCAGGCCAAGGTGGACCGCTACGACATGGCCAGCATCACCCGGCGGCTCAACGCCTGGTTGGACAACCAGGTGCGCCGCCACGGCCTGGCCTACGTCCTGGTGCCGGAACGGCACAAGGACGGGGCCATCCACTTCCACGGCTTCTTCAACGACGCGGTGAAGGCCGTGGACAGCGGCCACAGGGACAGGGAAGGGTATCCTGTCTACAACCTCCCCGCCTGGTCCCTGGGCTTCACCACCGCCATCGAACTCTATGGCGACTACCACGCCGCTGTGGGCTACGTCTGTAAGTACATCGGCAAGCAGGGCGACAAGCCCGGCGGGCGATGGTACTACTCCGGAGGCGATCTCCAGCGCCCGGCGGTGGAGTTCGCCGACGTGAGCATCCGGGAGGCGGTGGACCTGGCCCCGGAGGGCGGGGTCCACCACTTCGACGTGCCGGAGGCCGGGCTGTCCTTCGTCCTGGTCCGGACCCGGCCAGTGGCAAGAGAGGAGGAACCACAGTGGCAGGGATGGGACCTGCGCTGCGCTGCCCCTGGTGGGGTCAGTGCGCCGTCCACAGCTGCGTGGGCTATGTCCGCCTGTGCGCGGAGCGCTGGGCGGCGGACCAAAGCGCCCGAACACCAGTTCGAGAATCAGGAGCAGTTTACAATTTTCGGAAAGTGAAGCCGACCGCCCAAAGCCTGGGGCCCAGTGGGCCCAGGCGGGGCAGGGCGGCAAAGTGCCCCCCGGAAACCGGGGGGCAGAAGGGAGGATGCATGAGGACAGGATACCTGTTGGAGCGGGAGGTGGGCCACGTTCTGGCCGCCCTCACGCCGTCAAACCGGCTGGTCTGCCGGGTCTGTTTACACACCGGCCTGCGGGTGGGGGACGTGCTGGCCCTACGGACGCAGCAGCTTGCGCCCCATTTCTGGGTGGTGGAGCGCAAGACAGGCAAGCGCAGGCAGGTGGGCCTGCCTGCGGGCCTGCTGCGCGACATCAGGGCCCAGGCCGGGGAGGTCTGGGCCTTTCCGGGCCGCAACCCAGCCAAGCCTAGGACCCGGCAGGCCGTGTGGGCTGACGTGAAGCGGGCCGCCAAGGCGTTCCGCCTGGTCCAGAACGTGGGGCCCCACAGCTTCCGCAAGGTCTACGCCGTGGAGCTGCTGCGCAAGTACGGCGACCTGGACCGGGTCCGCCGGGCGCTCAACCACGGCAGCTGCGCCACCACCATGATCTACGCCATGGCCGACCGGCTCATGACCGCCAAGGGCAAGGCAAAGACCGGGCGCGGCGGCATCACCGTCTGGTGACATTGTCAATTCCCAGTTGACACACCGGCCTCGCCTGTGGTATGCTGGCTCCGTTGAGAGGAGGTGCCAACGTGACGGATATGCTGCGGATCGCTCCGGGCTCCCGCACCAGGCAGCCTTGCACTCAACAAAACGGCTATTTTGTTGGCGGGCGGGTCGATACCGCCCGCGGAAGTTCAGTCCCTGAAGAAGCCGGCCCCGAGAGGGGGCGGCTATGAATTTAAACTACGAACTCAACAAAATAAAAATTTTGTTGAGTTGAGAGGAGGGGGAAAGCCCCCATGGACCATAATGACTACAAATTGACCGCTCCTGAGCTGCTCCGCAACTTCCTGGTCTACCACGAGACCATTCAGGGCCACTCCAAAAAAACCGTGGACGAATACTATCTGGATCTACGCAACTTCTTCCGCTACATCAAACTTGAAAAAGGCCGGGTGCCCCGTGACACGCCGCTGGATCAGATCGACATCGGCGACCTGGATCTGGATCTGGCCCGTTCGGTGAATCTCAGTGACGTGTACAGCTACATGAGCTACCTCAGCCGTGACCGGGTCAAGCACGCCAACAGCCCCACCTCCGGTTACGGCCTGGAACCCTCCGCCCGGGCCCGCAAGATCGCCGCCATCCGCTCCTTTTATAAGTATCTCTCCAGCAAGGCCAAACTGATCGGCGAAAACCCCATGCAGGACCTGGATTCTCCCCGGCTGAAGAAATCCCTGCCCCGGTATCTGTCCCTGGATGAGTCCATCATGCTGCTGGAGGCCGTGGACGAGCCCAACCGGGCCAGAGATTACTGCATTTTGATCCTGTTTCTTAACTGCGGACTGCGAATTTCAGAGTTAGTCGGCCTTAACTTAACCGATGTACGGCAGGAGCAGCTCCGTGTGCTGGGCAAAGGCAACAAAGAACGGATGATTTTCCTTAATGAAGCCTGCCGTGAGGCGCTGGACGACTGGCTGGAGGAGCGGAACAACCAGGCGGCGGCGGACAAAAACGCCCTCTTCCTCACCCGCTCCCACACCCGCATGACCACGGCGGCTGTCCATTATATGGTAAAACAGCGGCTGCTGAAAGCGGGTCTGGACCCGTCTCTCTACTCCAGCCACAAGCTGCGCCACACCGCCGCCACCCTGATGCTGCAAAACGGCGTGGACGTGCGGACCTTGCAGGAGGTGCTGGGCCACGAGAACCTGAATACCACCCAGATCTATACCCACGTGGACAACGAGAACCTCCGTGCCGCCGCCAAGGCCAATCCCCTTGGAAAGGCGCGGAAAAAGAGCAAACAGAGCGAAGAAACATAAAAAATGGCCGCCATTTGGCGGCCATTTTTCCTATCTTCACTTGTTCGCCAGAGCGGACAGCTCCTCCAGGGTGACCTGGTAGGCCTTTTCGGCGTGGATCAGCCAGTCCGGCTTGTCCAACCGTACCGGCAGGGCCTCCCCCCTGTTCTCCAGGATGCGCTCCGCAATCCAGGCCAGGAAGGCCGGGTTCTTCACCAGCACCGGCCCGGTGATGTGGGTGCCCACCACGTTGCCGTGGCGGAAGCCCTCGGGGCCTCCCTCCTTCTCATTGCCCATGCCCATGGTCATGGCCTCAAAGATCGGGGTCTCTACCCCGCTGGTGTGGGAGCACTTGTTCATAAAGCCCACCACCGGCTCCGGGAACAGGCCGGTTTTGGCGATGGCGTCGTGGGGCACACGCTTGTCGGTCTCCACGGTGGCAAAGCCCCCAAAGCCCAGGCCCTCATACACCGTCCCCTTCTGGTCGGTGATGGAAACCCCCAGCAGCTCCATGGCGTTGCCGGTGAAGAGCACCAGAGAACCCTCCGCCGCCTCTTTCAGGGCGTCTTTATAGGGCGTCAGCCAGCCCAGGGCGGCCTTCTGGGTGCGCTCGGTGCCAGCCCCCATGTAAATGAGGTCGGCCCTGGTAAAGTCGGGGGCCTCGTCACAGCCCACGGCCTTGACTTCCACCTCAGCCCCCCGCCAGGTGAGATAGCGGGACAGCAAAGTGAGATTGGCGTACTCCCCGTACAGGCTCATGGCCTCGGGGTAGAGATGCAGCAGTTTGATATTCATATCCACCCCTCCTTATTCCGTCCGCTGGACCCGGCTGAGCAGCTTGTCCCGGTCGGAGAAGCAGGTAACCACATACAGGTCCTCTTCCCCGTCCTGCTCCAGCAGCTCCGCCGCCTGGGCCACAGTGTCCAGGCAGGTGATCTTGTCCTGAGGTACCGCCGAGCAGTCAAACCGCAGGGCCAGGTCATTGACATACTTGCCGCACAGCACCACACGCTTGACATGGGGAGCAGCCAGCTGATCGAAGTCGATGTCCCACAGCCAGCTGGTCTCGCCGGTGAAGTATTTGCGGCTGATGGCGTCCACGATGACCAGCACGGAGCAGTCCTTGCCGGTGTCCTTGATATAGCGCAGGTTGGTGTCGTAGGCCACCGAGTTCTCATGCTTGCTGGTGAGCAGGGTGCCGTGGTGCTTGCCCAGAGTGAAGGTGACCATCCGGCCGTTCTTCAGGATGTAGCTGCCCAGCACTTTGGCGATGGTCTGCTTGTCCACCCCGCACAGCCGGCACAGGGACCAGGCCGCCAGGATGTTGTACACGTTGTAGATGCTGCGGAAGCTGAGGGCAATCTCGGTATCCCCGTCCAGCACCAGCTTGCCCTCCTTCAGGTCCAGGCCGGTAGCGGCAAAGTCGGGATCGTGGCGGTGGTGGCCGCAGGCGGTACAGCGGTAGTGGCCCACCTGATTGTAGTGGTAAAGGGTGTACTCCATTTTCCCCTTACATACCGGGCACCGGGCGCCGTCGTGGTACACGCCGTGGTGCTCCTTGGTAGCGCCCTCCCAGGCCTCCAGGCCGAACCACTTCACCTTGTCGTGGCCCTGGGCGAAGCAGGACACCAGGGGATCGTCGGCGTTGAGCACCAGGGTGGTGTCGTCGTGGATGGCGGGCAGGATGGCGTCATACACCCACTCTGGATGGCCGTTGCGGGTGAGCTGATCCCGGTACAGGTTGGTGATGACGAAGTGGGTGGGATGGAACCACTTGAAGCTGTAGCGGGCGTAGCGCTCGTCGCTCTCCAGCAGCAGCACGTCCCCCTTCATCTTCCCGCCCAGGGTGCAGTGGGTGAGGATGAGGGTGGTGACGCCCTCGATCTGGTTGGAGCCCTCGGCGTTGTACACCACGTCCTTCCCCGCCGCACGCAGCACCGAGGCGATCATCTCCACGGTGGAGGTCTTGCCGTTGGAGCCGGTAACGGCGATGACGTAGGAGGGCAGCTTCACCCGCCGCAGCACGTCGGGGCACAGTTTTAAGGCAAATTGGCCGGGCAGGCTGCTGCCCTTCCCTACCAGCTTGCCCACGAAGCGCAGGATCTTGCACAAAATGATGGCCAGCACCATTCTCATGGACAGTTCACTCCTTGTTAAATGCGTATTTTATATTATATCCACCCCTATGGCAGGAAGTCAACGGCCTGAGGCGGATTGGCGGGGATTTTGTCATCCCCCGATTCCCCGCCGGGCGGATAAAAAAGAGACCGCCGATGGCGGTCTCTTTTCACAGGGCGGAACTTACTCCGTCAGGAACTTCTTCAGACGGGCCAGGCCCTCCTTGATGTTGTCCATGGAGGTGGCGTAGGACCAGCGGACGAAGTTGGGAGCGCCGAAGCCGGAGCCGGGCACCACGGCCACCAGGCCGTACTTCAGGAAGGCGTCGGCAAACACGTCGTCGTTGGTGATCTCCACCCCGTGGATGGTCTTGCCGATGAGCTCGTTCAGGTTCATCATCACATAGAAGGCGCCCTCGGGCATGATGCAACTGACGCCGGGGATGGCGTTCATCTCCTTGACGATGAAGTTGCGGCGCTCCTCAAAGGCCTTCTTCATGGTGAGCACCTCATCCTGGGGACCGCTGAGGGCGGCGGCAGAGGCCTTCTGGGAGATGGCCACCGGGGAGCCGGTGGAGTGGCTGACGTAGTTGGCCATGATCTTGGCGATCTTGGCATTGGCGCAGGCGTAGCCGATGCGCCAGCCGGTCATGGCGTAGGCCTTGGACACGCCGTTGATGAGGATGGTGCGCTCCTTGGCGTCCTCGCTGAGGGAGGCGAAGCTGGTAAACTCCCGGCCGTCGTACACCAGGCAGGCGTAGATCTCGTCGGAGATGACGTACAGGTCGGCCTTGGCGCACACCGCCTCCAGAGCCTCCAGCTCCTCCCTGCTGTACATCATGCCGGTGGGGTTGGAGGGGTTGTTGAGAATGATGGCCTTGGTCTTGTCGGTGATGGCCCCCTCCAGCTTGTCGGCGGTGAGCTTGAAGTGCTCGGCCTCGGTGGCGGTGACCACCACGGGCACGCCGCCCACCATCTTGATGAGCTCATAGTAGCTGACCCAGTAGGGCGCGGGCAGGATGACCTCGTCGCCGGGGTTGACGATGGCACGCAGAGCCAGGTACACCAGGTGCTTGGCGCCGCTGCTCACCACCACCTGGGCGGGCTTGTAGTCCAGGCCGTAGTCGGCCTTCATGCGGTCGCACACCGCCTGACGCAGCTCCACGGTACCGGCTGCGGGGGTGTAGCGGGTCACATTGTTCTGGATGGCGGCAATGCCCGCCTCCTTGATGGCGTCGGGGGTATCAAAGTCGGGCTCACCGGCGCCGAAACCGATGACGTCGATGCCGTCGGCCTTCATCTGCTTGAACATGGCGTCAATGGCCATGGTGGTGGACGCCTGGACGGCCTCCGCGATCCTGGACAGCTCTTTCAATGGAATCTCTCCCTTGTATCCGTTTTCTTGACATATTATATGCGTCGACTTGCAGAATTGCAAGTCCTTATTTGAAAAACTTCCTGGTTTTTGAATGAGCACAAGCCTCAAAATGCAAAATGGACTGCCGGTCAGCAAAAAAGCGGGCGGCCCGAAGGCCGCCCGCTGGCATATTGGGATGTCAGGACCGCTTTCTGGCCCCCACCACCCGGACGATCACCGTGCTGAGGACCAGGTTGATGGCCAGCTCCAGCAGGAAGTTGACGCCGGTCATGATAAAGATGATGTAGTAGATCAAGTCAGTACCACCGGCCCAGGCCACCAGGATGTCGTAGAAGAACAGGGTCAGGCCCACGATGAAAATGCCGGTGTTGACCACCGGGCAGACGATACCGGCGGTGATGGCGGCTCCCATGGGGGAGCGGCGGGACAGGCCCCGGAACACCAGGCCGGACACAAAACCGGCGGCAGCGCCCTTGACAATACACAGGGCGGCAGTGAGCAGCGGGTTGGCGGTAAAGAGGACGTTTCCGCCGTAGTCCCAGCCTGCAATACAGGCGATGAGCACCACCACACCGAACACAGCGCCCAGCCAGGCGCCTGCGCCCGCACCGTACAGGGCCGCGCCGATGATGATGGGGGCCAGGGCCAGGGTGATGGAGAAGGGGCCGAACTTGACAAAGCTGGCGACTACCTGCAGGACCACGATAATGGCCGTCATTAAGGCCAGTCCGGTCAGGCGTCTGGTTTTTTCGTTTGCTCTCATGGTTACTTCCCTCCTGCTGCCGCTCCTCTTTGAGGATGCAGCGCACTTATATTTACCCACGGCAATGTGCCGTTGAGTACCAGGTCAGGCCCTCCTGGGCTTCCGGCTGTTCTTCTGGTGGAGCAGGTAGAGCCCCCGCATCACCAGGTCGGCGTCGTAGTGGACGGTGCGCTTGCAGTAGCGCAGGATACGGGGCGCGCTGCCGCCGGTGGCCACCACGGTAACGGGGCTGCCCGCCGCCTCCTCCATCCGGTCGATGACGCCGTCCAGCATGGCGGCGTGGCCGTAGAGAGCGCCGGAGCGCATGGCCTCCTCGGTGGTGCGGCCCAGCAGCTCCACCGGGGCGGTGGTCTCCAGAGAAATGGGAGGCAGGGCGTCCGCCCGGTCCCACATGGCCTCCAGCGCCAGGGTCAGGCCGGGCATGATGACGCATCCCTCGTACACGCTGCCCACGATCAGGGAGGCCGAGGTGGCGGTACCCAGGTCCACCATGACAATGGGGCTGGGATAGGCGGCAATGGCCGCCACCGCCGAGGCCACGATGTCGCTGCCCAGCTGATTGTGGATCTCGGCTTTGATGTTGAGCCCGGTCTTGATGCCGGGGCCCACCACCATGGGCGTCTTGCCGGTGAGCCGGGTGAGGGCATCGGTAAAGACGGCGGTGAGCGGAGGCACCACGCTGGACAGGATGGTCCCATCCACCGCCTTCACGTCGGCGCCGTAGAGTCCGAACACGCCCAGCAGGTCAATGGCGCACTGGTCCCGGGTCTTGTTCCGGGAGGTCTCCAGGGTGGCCCGGAAGAGCAGCTTGCCCTCCCCGTTAAACAGACCTACCGTGGTGGTGGAATTACCTACGTCTACCGCCAGCACCATGCCGCCCGCTCCCTTCTATTCCTTGGTGATCAGGATCCAAAATATTGTAGCAGTTTTGGGCCGGAGCGTCAAGGGCGGCGGTTGGCGAACAAAACCGCCGCCGGAGCACCCGACGGCGGTTTTTGTCTTATTCCTGTCCCAGCAGAGCCAGCAGCTCCTCCTCGGTGAGCACCGGGATGCCCAGGTCGTTGGCCTTTTGCAGCTTGGACCCGGCGGCCTCCCCCGCCACCACATAGCTGGTCTTTTTGGACACCGAGCCGCTCACCTTGCCCCCCTGGGCCTCGATGAGGGCGGCGGCCTCCTTCCGGTCCATGGTGGGCAGGGTGCCGGTGAGCACAAAGGTCTTGCCCGCCAGCTTGTCCCCCACCGGGGCCTCGGTGCTGTCAAAGGACACCCCTGCCTGCCGCAGGGCCTCGATGAGGTGGCGGCTCTGGTCGTTGGCGAACCAGTCCAGCAGGCTTTGGGCCGTAATGCCGCCGATATCGGGCACGGCGGTGAGCTCCTCTTCACCGGCGTTCATGAGGGCGTCCAGAGTGCCAAACCGGGCGGCCAGCACCTTGCCCGCCTTCTGCCCCACCTGCCGGATGCCGAAGGCAAAGAGCAGCCGTCCCAGTCCGGCGGACTTGGACTTTTCAATGGCCGCCATCAGGTTTTCCGCACTCTTCTTGCCCATCCGCTCCAGAGGCTCCACCTGGTCGGCGGTAAGGCTGTACAGGTCGCCGGGACCCTTCACCAGTCCCGCACCCACCAGGCTCTCCACCACAGCGGGGCCCAGACCTTCGATGTCCATGGCGTCCCGGCTGGCGAAGTGGACGATGTGCCGCAGCCGCTGGGCGGGGCACTCGGCGCCGGTGCAGCGGATGTGGGCCCCGTCCTCATCCCGGGCCACGGGAGCCCCGCACACCGGGCAGTGGTCGGGCAGATGATAAGGTACCGTGCCCTCAGGGCGCTTGTCCTTAATGACCGACACAATCTCGGGGATGATCTCCCCCGCCTTCTGAACCAGCACCGTGTCCCCAATGCGGATATCCTTCTCGGTGATGAAGTCCTGGTTGTGGAGGGTGGCGTTGGTGACGGTTGTACCTGCAAGGCGCACCGCCTTTACAACCGCCTTGGGCGTAAGGACGCCGGTCCGTCCCACCTGCACCACAATGTCCTCCACCACGCTCTCCTTCTGCTCGGGGGGATACTTGTAGGCGGCGGCCCACCGGGGGAATTTGGCGGTGGAACCCAGGGTGGTTCGGTCTGCAAGGTTATTTACCTTTACAACAGCGCCGTCGATGTCAAAGGGGAACTCCTCCCGGCCGTCCCCCAGGGCGGCAATGCGCTCCGCCGCCTCCTGGATGGAATGACAGGTGTAATGGGGAATTACTTTAAAGCGCTGTTCCTGCAAGTATTCCAGGGTTTCGGTGTGGGTGGTGAAGGTCTTGCCTTCGGCCCACTGGACGTTGAACACCCGGATGTCCAGCTTGCGGGAGGCGGCGATCCTGGGGTCCAGCTGCCGCAGAGAACCGGCGGCGGCGTTGCGGGGGTTGGCAAAGAGGGCCTCGCCCCGCAGCTCTCGGTCGGCATTGAGCTGCTCAAAGCTCTTCTTGGGCATAAACACCTCGCCCCGGACGATGAGGGAGGGCAGGGCCTCGGGCAGACGCAGGGGGATGGAGGGGATGGTCTTGAGGTTCTCGGTCACGTCCTCCCCCACCTGGCCGTCACCACGGGTGGCGCCCCGGACAAAGAGGCCGTTCTCGTACTCCAGCGCCACCGACAACCCGTCCACCTTGGGCTCCACGTCGTACTCCACCCCGCCTGTCAGGGCGTCCTGGACCCGCTGGCCGAAGTCGGCCAGCTCCTCAAAGGAGAACACGTCCTGGAGGCTCTCCAGGGGGACCCGGTGGTGGACCTCGGCGAAGCCGTCGGCTACCTTGCCCCCCACCCGCTGGGTGGGCGAATCAGGGGTGATCAGCTCGGGGTACTTGGCCTCCAGCTCCTCCAGGCGGCGCAGCTTGTGGTCGAAGTCGTAGTCGCTCATGCTGGGGTTGTCCAGCACGTAATATTCATAGTTGGCCTGCTCCAGCTCCCGGCGCAGGCTTTGGATCTCCTGTTTCTCGTCCATGGCGGACCTCCACTTGAAATGTTCGGGTGAGTTTGGGGGCCAGCTTGCCCAGCAGCAGGGCGATGAGCCCGCCCAGGAAAGCCCCCGTGGTGTTGAGGATCAGGTCGTCCACATCGGTGGAGCGGTTGACGAACAGCTGTAAAAACTCGATGGTAAGGGACACGCAGAAGCCCACCGCCAGCCCCTTCCACCACCGGGGTTTCCGCCACAGCAGGTTGGCAAAGAAGCCGATGGGCACAAAGATCAGGGCGTTGGCCAGCACCATGTAGAAGCCCCACGCACCCAGTCTGTCTCCACGGAACAGGGTGGGTGTCCATCCAATATACTGCACCGATTCGCTCAGGGGCGTGATGGGAAAAAAGGGCCGCAGCCCCTGAAAGGCCTCCTGCCAGTGGGATACCGTCCAGAAGTTGGACGGAAACACCGTCAGGGCCGCCAGTCCGGCGCAGAAGAGCACAAACGCCAAGAGGCCGATCTCCCGCACCACGCCGCTTTGCAGCCCCCGGCGGTACAGCCCCCGCCTTCTGTGATGCAGCAGGGCCAGAAAACAGCCCGCGGCTATGGCCATACAGGGCAGCATCTGTTTGATATAATCCAGCGTAATCTCCAGATACCACAGCAGGTCGTCCATACAATCGCCTCCTTTTTTCTGAAATCATAATACCACAGAAAAAAGAGGGCGTGTCTTACGCTTTTCTTACGAACCGGCGGCGGGCAGCCCCAGATAGGTGTCGGGCACATCCCCTACCAGTAAGGTCTCGGCCACGCACACCTGAGCGGTGACGCTGGTCTCTGCCCGCCCACCTGGGATGAGCAGGGTGACCTCCACTGTAATGTCCAGCATGATCTGATGCAGGGTCTGATTGATGCCCTGGGCGGTAAACTGGTTGGAGAACTCCGCTTTGGGCACCGCCGCCGTCAGTACACCCACTGGCAGCGTGGGCCCCCAGTCGGAGGCGGTGGCAAAGCCGGTGAGGCTGCCCAGCGGCACCCCCAGCTCCTGGGCGTCCAATCCCTCCACCTGTTCCAGAACCTCTTGCAGGATCTGTGTACGCAAGGTATTCAGCTTGACAGAGTCCACCGCCAGCAGGGACACCTTGCCGCTCTCGTCCCGCTCCACCGTCACCAGGTCGGCATAGGCCACCCCCTGGTCGGCCAGGGTTGCAGTCACCGCATCGTTGACGATACCGGTGATCTTGTTCTGGGCCTGAACGGTGGCCAGGGTGGTGACGGCGGGCCGCAGGGCGGCGTCCAGCAGCCAGATCACCAGCAGCGCCAGACCGATCCCCACCGCAGCCGCCAGCAGCAGGCCTCTTCCCCGCCGCCGGATACGGATTCTGCGGCGGGGGGACCACATCCGCAAGGACCGCCTCATGGCCTCACCCCCTCAGGGCAGGCTATGCGGGGGCCGGTTCGTCCTATGCCTTAATCCTTGAGCAGCTCCTCCACCGCCAGCATAACGCCGGCCTTGCCGCTCTCATAGGTGAGGCCGCCCTGGAAGTAGGCGGTGTAGGGCTCCCGCATGGGGGCGTCGCAGGACAGCTCAATGGAAGCGCCCTGGATGAAGGCGCCGGCGGCCATGATGACCGGGCAGTCGTAGCCCGGCATATCCCAGGGCTCAGGGGTAACGTAGGAGTCCACCGGAGCGCCGAACTGGATGCCCTTGCAGAACTTCTTCAGAGGCTCGGGAGAGCCGAAGTGGACCATCTGGATGATGTCGTGGCGCACCGCGTCAGAGGCGGGCTCCACCTGGTAGCCCAGCAGCTCCATGATCCGGGCGGCAAAGACGGCGGTCCTGACGGCCTGGGCGGTGGTGTGGGGGGCAAGGAAAAGTCCTTGATAGAGGCTGCGGTTGGCCCCAAAGGTGGAGCCGCACTCCTTGCCGATGCCGGGGGTGGTGAGCCGCATGGCGGCACCCTCAATGAGGTCGTGCCGTCCGGCGATGTAGCCGCCGGTGGGGGCCAGACCGCCGCCCGGGTTTTTGATGAGGGAGCCCACCACCAGGTCGGCCCCCACCTGGGTGGGCTCGATGGTCTCCACAAACTCGCCGTAGCAGTTGTCTACCAGCACGGCAGCGTTGGGGTTATTGTCCTTGACCACCTTGGCCAGCGCACCGATCTCTTCTACCGACAGGGAGGCGCGGGTGGCGTAGCCACGGGAGCGCTGGATGAGCACCGCCTTCACCCGGGGGTCCTTCACGGCCTCCGCCAGCCCCACCGGGTCGGGGGCGTTGTCAACCAGATCTACTTGCCTGTATTCGATGCCGTAGCTTTTCAGGGAACCGGGGCCCTTGTCCACCACGCCGATGACACCCAGCATGGTGTCGTAGGGAGCGCCCACGGCGGACACCAGAATATCGCCGGGCTTGAGGGCGCCAAAGAGGGCGCAGGAGATGGCGTGGGTGCCGTTGACAAACTGCACCCGCACCAGAGCGTCCTCGGTGTGGAAGAGGTCGGCGTAGATCAGGTCCAGGGTATCCCGGCCCAGATCGTCGTAGCCGTAGCCGGTGGTACCGGCGAAGTGGGCCTCGGCCACCCGGTGCTTCTGGAAGGCGGCCAGCACCTTCTGGGTGTTCTCCTCGGCAATGGCGTCGATGCGGGCAAACTGCTCCGCCAGGTCGGCCTGGGCCTGCGCCGCCAGGGCTTTTACTTTGTCGCTGATCTGTAAAGACATTTTCCTTGATCCATCCTGTTCTATCTATGGTTTGTGGGTTTGGCGGGACGTCGGAGACGCCCCACCATTTTCAGAGAAATTACGCCTCCAGCTTGGCCTGAGCGAAGGCGGCGGTCAGGGCCACGCAGGCCTCGATGTCGTCCAGGTCGGCCACCTCCATGGGGGTGTGGACGTACCGGGTGGCCACCGAGATACCGCCGGTGTACACGCCGGAGCGGCTCTGATGGATGGCGCCGGCGTCGGTACCGCCGAAGCGGAGGATGTCCCGCTGGTAAGGAATATTCCTTGCCTGTGCCAGATCCTCCAGGGTTTTCACCACTGCCGGGTGGCAGATGACCGAGCTGTCCATCACTTTGATGGCGGCGCCCTTCCCCGCCACGCTGGAGCACTCGTGGGGAGCGTCGGGGATGTCGTCGGAGTCGGTCACGTCCACGGCGATGCCGTAGTCAGGGGCGATGCCGTAGGCGGCGGTGCGGGCGCCCCGCAGACCCACCTCCTCCTGAACGGTAAAGACAAAGTACAGGTCGTTGCCGGCGTGCTTGATGCGCTCCATGGCAGAGAGCAGAATGGCGCAGGCGATGCGGTCGTCCAGATAGGGGGAAAACAGCTTGCGGCCGCTGACAAAGGGAGTGGTGTCAAATACGGCGGTGTCCCCCACCTGCACCATGGTCTTGGCCTCGGCCTGATCCTTGGCACCGATATCAATGTAAAGGTGATCCAGTTTCCAGTCCTTGGGCTCCACCTTTCCCTGGACCGCCACCACGCCCCGGGTGCCGTTGCGGAAGCGGACGGGGGTGCCGGGCAGGTCGTGGGCGGACAGGCCGCCCACCTGGCCGAAGCGCAGGTAGCCATGCTCGTCGATGTGGGTAATGATGAAGCCGATGGAGTCCATGTGGGCGGCAAACATCACCCGGGGGCCGGTGCCCTGCTTGTGGCAGATCAGGTTGCCCAAAGCGTCGGTGGTGATCTCGTCCACATAGGGGGCGGCCAGGGTCCGGATGGCAGCAGCCACCTGGCCCTCGTTGCCGGAGGGGCCGTGGCAGGCGTTGAGGGCCTGCATGATCTCTAAAATATCCATATGGTCAGTCCTCCTTGGACAGATGGTTGATGAATGCCCGGGTCAGCTGGAGCATGGCCTCGATATCCTCGGCGCTGGCCAGGGTGGCGGGGGTATGGGGGTAGCGCACGGGGGCGGCAATCACCGCTGTACGCACGCCGGAAGCGGCCCGCTGGACCGCCATGGCGTCGCCGGAGCCGGTGGTGGCCTCCCGGAGCTGCCAGGAAATGTTCTGTTCCTCCGCCAGCTTCCGCAGGGTCTCAAAGAGCTTCCGGTCCACGATAACGCCCTTGTCCATAATGGGGAGCACCGCTCCCTTGCCCAGGGCGCAGGCCTTTTTGTGGGCGGGCACCCCGGCCACATCGGCGGCGGGAGCTCCCTCCAGCACCAGAGCAATCTCCGGCTGCACCGAGAAAGCGGCGCCGAAAGCACCTCTTGCCCCCACCTCCTGCTGGGCGGTGAACACGAAGGTGCAGTCCATGGGCAGCTCCTCCCGCATAAGCCACAGCAGCACGGCGCAGCCGATGCGGCTGTCCAGAGCCCGGCCCTTCAGCAGCCCGTTCCCAAAGATCTCAGGGGTGCTGTCAAAGGCGGCCACGTCCCCCAGACGGACCAGCTTTTCCGCCTCTTCCTTACTCTTGGCTCCAATGTCCAGGTAGAATTCGTCCAGCTTGGGGACGTTCTTCTCCTCGTCCCGGCTCACCAGATGGTAGGCCTTCAAGCCCACCACGGCGGGCAGCAGCTTGGGGCCAACCAGCACTCGCTTGCCCAGCAGTACCCGGCGGTCAATGCGGCCCACCGTGTCGAATTTCAGGTAGCCCTCGTCGGTGATGGCGCGCACCATCAGGCCCACCTCGTCCATGTGGGCGGTGAGCAGCAGCTTGTTGCCGGTGGCCTTGGCGCCCTCCTTGAAGGCGATGACGTTGCCCATGGCGTCCACCCGCAGCTCGGTGGCGTACTGGCCGGCCACCTCCATCACGCAGTCCCGCACCTGGTCCTCCCAGCTGGACACGCCGGGCAGGGTACACAGTTTTCTCAGCAGTTCCTTCACAGCTGCCCCTCCTTTCCCAGATCCTCCACAAAGGCGGCCAGCAGAGCCGCGGTGTGCTCCAGATCGGTGAGAGACAGCACCTCAATGGGGCTGTGCATATATTTCAGAGGCAGAGACAGCACCGCCGTGGCAACGCCCTCCCGGCTGATCTGCATCTCCCAGCCGTTGGTGCCGGTGTGGCCGCTCATGACCTCCTGCTGGAAAGGAATTTCCCTTTCCTGTGCCTTATCCAGCAGCCTTTGAGTCATCCAGCGGGCCATGTTGGGGCCCACACCGATGGCGGGTCCGCCTCCCAGCACGAAGGTCTTGTCAGCGGGGCCATCGGGGGTGCGGCCGTGGGTCACGTCTACGGCGATGCAGCAGTCGGGCTGTACCGCCCAGGTGCCCACGGTGGCGCCCACCCCGGAGACCTCCTCCCGGGTGGAGCCCATGACGTACACGTCCATGTCCAGTTCCTTGTCCTTCAGCAGCTCCATGCAGCGCAGCAGAATGGCAAAGCAGGACCGGTCGTCCATGGCTTTGCCGCACATCTGGTCCTCCCCCAGAGGGAAGCAGGAGCCCCGGTACACCATGGGGGTGCCCACCAGCTGTTCTGCCTGCTCCTGGGTCAGACCGGCGTCTATCACCAGTTCAGCGATGGGCACGGACTTGCTCTCGTCGTCCTGCTCGGGGCCGGGGCTGGCTACCATGCCCACCATGGGGGGCTGGGTCAGGATGGTCACTTCCCGGCCGGGCAGCATCCGGGGGTCCACCCCGCCGATGGTGCGGAACCGGAGGTACCCCTCCTCCGCGCCGGTGACGATGAGGCCGATCTCATCCAGATGGGCGTCCAGCAGGATGGTGCTGGCCCCCTCCCGGCCGCAGCGGCGCACACCGATCAGGTTGCCCATGCGGTCAATGCTGGTTTCATCCACCAGAGGGGCCAGCAGGGCCTGGGCAGCCTGAGCCGCCGGGTTCTCGAAGCCGGAGGGCGCCGTGCAGCCGCACAGGGTCTCCAGCACAATTTTCATATCCAAATGTAACTCCTCCTTATGAGGCTATTTATGACAATCCATAAATGATCTTCTTGAAGGCGGCGCCCCGCTCCATAAAGTTCTTGAACTTGTCAAAGGAGGCGCAGGCGGGAGACAGGATCACCACATCACCCGGCTTGGCGGCCTTGTGGGCGGCCAGTACCGCCTCCTCAAAGCCGTCGATGACGGTGATGGGCAGGGCGGAGGGGAGATAATCGGGGCAGTTCTCCACGGCGGCCTTGATCTTCTCCGCGGTATCGCCTGTGAGGAACAATTCCTTTACATGGCCGATGATCTCAGGGCCAAGCACGTCGAAGGGGATGTGCTTGTCGTAGCCGCCGGCAATGAGGATCACCTTCTGGTGGAAGGAGCGCAGGCCGGCAATGGTACGGGAGGGGCTGGAGGCAATGGAGTCGTTGTAGTACTTCACACCGTTCAAGGTGCGCACCAGCTCGATGCGGTGCTCCACTCCGGCAAACTTCTGGGCGAAGTCCCGCACCACCGGATCGGGCACCAGGCCGTCCAGGGCGGTAATAGCCGCCATATAGTTCTCCACGTTGTGGGTGCCGGGCAGCAGGATGTCGGCTACCGGCAGCACCGGGCGCTCGTGCATCTCGTTGCGGACCCAGATCACCCCATCCCGCAGGAAGGCGCCCCGGGCGGGCTCGGACAGGCGGCTGAACATGGCCACCCGGCCCTGAGCCTCTCCGGCAAAGCCGTGGGTGATCTCGTTGTCGGCGTTGACCACCAGCAGATCCTGTTCGCTCTGATGGAGGAAGATGTTCTCCTTGGCCTCAATGTACTCCTCCATGGACTTGTGGACGTCCAGGTGGTTGGGGGCCAGGTTGGTGACCACGGCGATGTTGGGGCTCCGGTCCATGGTCATCAGCTGGAAGGAGGACAGCTCCAGCACGGCGATATCCCCCGGCTCCATGCCGTCCACGTCGGGCAGCAGGGGCTTGCCGATGTTGCCGCCCACATAGACGGTCTCCCCCGCCGCCTTGAGCAGCTCGGCGATGATGGTGGTGGTGGTGGTTTTTCCGTCGCTGCCGGTGACGGCGATGGTGCGGCAGGGGCAGACCTGGAAAAAGACCTCCATCTCAGAGGTCAGGATGGCCCCCTTCTGCTGGGCGGCCACCAGCTGGGGCAGGTCGGGCCGCATACCGGGTGTGCGGAAGATGACCTCAAAGTCCAGGTCCTCCAGGTAGTCCTCCCCCAGCTTCAGGGTGGCGCCCAGGCTCTCCAGCTCCTCGGCCAGACCGGCAAAGGCGCTCATGGGCTTTTTGTCGCAGGCGGTGACCTTCACGCCCGCCCGCAGCAGCATTTTGATCAGGGGGGTGTTGGACACGCCGATGCCGATGACGGCCACCCGCTTGCCCTTCAGACCCGCCAGATATTCCTGTATGGTGGAACGCTTCATAACAGTTCCTCCCTTTTCATAGTTTAACTAATTTATTATATCCCACCTGAAGAGAAAATGCAAACGCTGAGCGCTTTTGATTTGACAATCCGGGCAAGATAGCGTAAAATAGTCGGGCAAGCAAGCTGGACAGCCGCGCCTGCGGGGCGAAAGGCCCGTGGGTGAGGAAAGTCCGGGCTCCATAGGGCAAGGATAACGGGTAACACCCGCCGGGGGCGACCCTAGGAAAAGTGCAACAGAAATAGACCGCTGGCCGGTTGCCTCCATGTGGAGGCGGATGCATCACGGCGGCCGCAGGCCGACGTGATACACCCATTTTCCGAAACTAGGAACAGGACCGCCTTCAGATGGAGGCGACCGGCCAGTAAGGGTGGAAAGGCGAGGTAAGAGCTCACCCGATGGCGTGCCAAGCGTCCATCGCTGTAAACTCTATCCGGAGCAACGCCGTGGAGGGACAACAGGCCGGCCCGGCCGTCCCGGGGAGGCGGCTTGAGCGTACCGGCAACGGTGCGTCGAGATAGATGGCTGTCTTAAAGGACAGAACCCGGCTTACAGGCTT
>NZ_CAJFGT010000021.1:0-31781 GCF_904377885.1 Flavonifractor sp. An112
GCGGAGTGTCCTTTGTAGGATACTCAGATCCTATAAGGACACTCCGCATGGTCCGAGTGACTGGATTCGAACCAGCGGCCTCTTGAACCCCATTCAAGCCGATGTGCCGCAACAGCGGCACCGGGGAAACAGCGGAAAAGCCACGGCTAAAATCCAAAAAGCCTTGATACGCCTTGATTTTTACACCTTTATTGTACCACACCACCGCCCAAATTACAACCATTTCTTGCGGGAAGCAAAAGGAAAAAGCGCACAGATTTTTGAAGTCTGTGCGCTTTTTGTGCGCTCCTTGTAGCCGATATAAACTGAATATCTTATGGCAATTCCATCGGGTCAGGAGGATTGAAGTGCTGATAGACTTGGGGGAAATACATAAGGAAAAGCATTATGCCCGCCCCAAGCACTCCGACTATAATTCCAGCAACAGCCATCCCACAAGGCACATTCCGCTTCTTTCCAATGATGATAGCTATTATACCGAAAATGATACCTAAACAGTCAAGGAATATTCCAAAGCCACCCCGTAAGAAAACCGAGAATAGAAAGAAACAGAGAAGTAATCGAAAGGCCGCTACATAGTCCATCGTTCTTTTTTTGATCGTTCATAAAATCACCATCCCATTTTCTCAAAGATTAAGTAGTCGTTTTTTCCTTGCGCTTTGTGCGTGATTTCAGCTCACCGCAGAAAGCAGAGGATAATTTTTGCTGTCATAGAAGCCTATGGACTGGATAACACCATCTTCTAAATGTACTGTGTACTCTTTCGTGTCGGTATATTGTTCGTCAATTTCTGTTTCTGTTGTTGAACCATTATATATCTCATATTCCCTTTTCGTGATATTCAGTACCACGACAACCTTTTTGTTATCATTTTCATCATACTTGAGTTCAAATATTCCATAAAATTTTTCGGTTGCTTGATAGGTCAACTTCGAATGATAGTCCAGTTCTCCATCCGTATAGTGACGATTCTTTGTAATTGTTCCAATATAGAAAGTGCCGTCTTCGTAAAACTCCATTAGCTCTGATTTTTCGTATATGTCCTCCGTTCCAAACCGTTCGTTATAATCTGTACTCGGCCCATATGTATAAATGAAAGCGTCATTTACCATCATCGCTTGAATTTCCTCAAGGTTCTCACCATTACATGAACAGAGAGACATCATTAGAAGCAAGACCAGTACAATTATTTTTTTCATCGTCTATCTCGTCCCTT
The DNA here is from genome assembly GCF_904377885.1 of Flavonifractor sp. An112. Classification (NCBI taxonomy): domain Bacteria; kingdom Bacillati; phylum Bacillota; class Clostridia; order Eubacteriales; family Oscillospiraceae; genus Flavonifractor; species Flavonifractor sp. An112. The sequence continues at coordinate 1,217 of NZ_CAJFGT010000021.1, forward strand.
TCAATCAAAAAGTATTTTATTTTACATTCGCCTCTCTTCGCTCCCGCTTTATCTGGCAGACCGAACATATTCTAGCTTTAGGGTCATAGGATTTCAGTTCGTCCTCGCTACTAAAAACTTTATTTTTTGTGTCGGGCTTATTTTGATAACAGCAATCTCCAATGATATGATAAAAATGTGTTTTTAAGTTCAAGATGTATTGTCCACACATGAAATAATCTCCTCTCTGTCTTCTATGGAATTTGAAATCCTTTCTCTTGCATTATACATCTTTATTATCCCAATGTAAAGGAAGACATATCTTTAATATCCCCGATATTGACATTCAAAGGATTTATAATACATATACAAAAAAATCGGGGGTATTTATGGATTATCTGAATTGGGTTCCTGCAAGGATTGCTGAATTGCGGACACAAAAGGGAATTTCAGCAAGAGACATGAGCCTATCATTGGGTCAGAGCGAGAGCTATATAAACAAGATTGAGAATAAGCGGACTTTACCTTCTATGGCCGGATTTATTTATATCTGTGAATACCTCGGCATTACGCCGCAAGAATTTTTCAATGTAGATTCTCCCGCTCCACAAAAGGCCAAAGACCTTTTACACGAGTTTGAAAAACTGACTGCTTCACAGATTGACCATGTTATGCTTATCGTGAAAGATATTGTCGGAGAAAAATAAAGGCACTGGGAGTGCGTATCGCCAGTGCCTTTACTATCAGACTTTCCTAATCAGTTCTTTTGTTGTGTGCCGAACAAGAGCAGGACAATCTTTCATCTGAATGTACTTGCGGACGGTGCTTGCGCTCCGTCCCATGCGTCTTGCCACCTCCGCCGCGTTTCCTAACTCATTGTAAAGCCTGTGCATTTCAGCAAACTCGGCGGGCGTTACTCGCGGCGCGCCCATGGCCTATTACTTTGTGCCCGGTTTTTTCCCGGTCACTAAACACTTGTCACTATCTGCCATGCACTCTTTCCAGATCTCGTCAATATACCCTTTGAACGACTTTTTCTTTGCTTCATCCCCGGAAATTTCCATCACCATCTTGTTGTATTCGTCCAATTTGGCTTGATAGTTCCATGGAACGGTAATGGTTTTCTTATCTGTGTCTAAAATGATACGCACAGTGAGCACCTCCGACAAAATTTTGGCTACAATTCTGTAACCTTTTATGATATTGTACTATATCCCGCTCGATTTATCAAGTATCAAGAGAAATTCAATTGAAATTTCCCGTTTACAGTCGAAAATGCAATACAACTTGCAGATATGAATAAAATATAGTATAATCTTTATGTAATCAGCAAAAATATTCCAGTATATTCCTTAATTCTTGCATTTTATCTTGTTCTAATGCGTTTTCAATCAATCCGCATTGTTTTCGCGGCATTCCGCCGTATTTGTAATAGATTTCTTTCCGTAACTCGTCCCCGCTCTCTCCCGCTCCAAGTCTGGTATAAAACTCCCGCCATGCCTTTCTATATTCTTTCTCCGGCATTTCGCGGGGCCGCTCTCCCTTGCGGCAAAGGTAGTATTTTACATTCTCCTTGTCCTTTGCAATCCAATTCCTGTTGATAAGTAGTTTCTGCCAGTTCCGCAAACTCTGGTCGGAAACCGTTATCCCGTAATTTGTTTCTAAAAACTTCGCCTAATGGTTTGATGGTAAAAACTGATATTCCGGGTGATAGAACAAGAGAAAGAAATGTTGTTGCATCGCCGGAAAGTCTGTTTGCGGGCCGCACGCAAATTCTCGCTTTGCGAACTCCTCAAAGGGCGTGGGCGGCTTTGGTAGTCCTGTGATGGTGATTGTGTACCCCTTGCCCCGCCCGCCGCTCTCAAAGGTATATCCCGCTCGTTGCAGGCTTCTCTTGATGCTATCTGTGCGGGTTGTAGAGAAGATTTCTTCCAACTCTTCTCTGGTATAGGTGCGTAGCTGTAACTACTGCATTCGCTTCTCCTTTCTTCCACCGGATTTTTGCTTTTCGATTACTACTATATATAACAAAAAATCCGGTGGATAATCTGAAACCGCCGCCCTCGGCGGCACATAATTTCGGATGATTTATTTTGAATATTTCTGTTTTTATATAATAATTATAACATTTTATATGCATTAAATAAAGTAGGAGGAAAATACTGGCGGGGCGGTTTGTCCCTGCCAGATACGGCGGCTCCGCCGCCTATCTTCGGGCAAAAGCCCCGCCCTCTGCTTTCCGTTTGACGGGAAAAGGGAAATGGATTTACTGGGGCTGTGGGCCAGAATACGGGCCTATCTGCGCTTTTGATTGAGATTGTCCGGGAATGTACCCCCGGCCCAGCAAATAGGAAAGAGGACAGGGCTTCGGCTCTGTCCTCTTGATGGTTTATAGATTAAAGGCGGCGGCGTATTTCTCCGTTGCGGCTTGCATCTGCCGCAAGTCCGCTTTGACATAGAAGTTCAGTGTTGTGCTTGCGTCTGCGTGGCCTAAAATCTCCTGTACGCTCTTGATGTCTGCACCTTGGGAAAGAAGCAGGGTCGCACAAGAATGGCGTAAATCGTGTGGGGAGAGGTCTGGAAGGCCGTTGCGCTTCATGAATCGCTTTACTTTGCGGGTGACTGTGTTAGGGTCACGGGGTGCAAATAGATTGGATTTGTTGGGGAAGATAAATGCGTCTTTCAAAATAGTATCGGGGTGCTGTCCCTTCACTTGCTTCTTTAACTGCTGGAGCAATTTAAGAGTGCTTTGCATGATTGGAATTGTCCGTATGCTGTCGGCGGTTTTGGGGGTGCTGATGATAATTCCGCTTTCCGGGGTGTAGACCGCGCTCCGCTCTATGGTGATTGTCCCGGCCCGCTCGTCTATGTCCTTCCATTTCAGACCGATGCACTCGCCCCGCCGGATGCCGGAGGTGACAAGCAACTGCAACATGCAACGAAACTCCAAAGGGCTGTCCAGCAAGAGGGAAAAGAATTGTTTGGCCTGTTCCGGGGTAAGCGCGTCCACGGGCTTTTTGTCCTTCTTGGGGGCGTCCACCTTCTGCATGGGGTTTGTGGCTATCATGTTCTGCTTTTCCGCGTAGGCAAATATCATGCCTAATGCGTTGAAGTAATGGCGGATTGTCTTGGGCGCAAGGGGCTTGCCCTGTTTGGTTTTGTAGTCCCGGCTCAGGTAGGCAAGAAACTTCTGAATGTGCAGGGGGCTTATCTCCTGCAAAACCATCCCGTCAAAGTATTTCACAATCAGCTTCTTCATGTTCTTGTAGAATGTGACTGTTGTTTGCTTATCGTTGCCGTTGCACACTTGGAGGGGAAACCACACATCATTGGCAAAGGCCGTGAAGCTGTCCCGCCGCTTCTCCGGTGGGAGGGTGTACGACTGTCCCTGTTCCTTCTCCTTTTGATATTCTTCCCTTGTCTCCCGCTCCCAAGCGTCCGCCGCCCGCTCTGCGGCTTTCTTCGCCTTTGACGGGGTCAGACCTTCCGGGGCTTCCCAAGTGGTGTACCGCCGTATCTGCCGGTTGTTTGCGTCACGCCCAAGACAGGCCGTAAAGCGGTAGGAAATCAGTTTGCCGTCCCTCTTGTTTTCTCTGATATTTGCCATTTGATACATCCTTCTTTCCGGCGTATCAATGGATTTGCACTCCGTTTCTGGCAAGTGTGCGCTTTTTTGTGCGCTTTCAGAAAATCACACTATGCCATTTCCACCAAAAAGTACGAAAAAGGCTTGAAATCTTGCGATTTCAAGCCTTTTCGTGGTCCGAGTGACTGGATTCGAACCAGCGGCCTCTTGAACCCCATTCAAGCGCGATACCAAACTTCGCCACACCCGGAGATCGCCGCCGTGTTTCAGACGGCTTGATTATATTACCACACCTCTTAGAGGAATGCAAGTACTTTTTCGATTTTTTTGAAATTTTTTTAGGAGGCCTTAAACCCAGCTATCCTCCAGCTCGTGCTTCCGCTCCCGGGTCATCAGATCCACGATCACCTGGCGGGGGTCCTTACCTTCGTAGAGCACCTGATAGGCCGCCTCAGTGATGGGCATCTCCACACCCACCTTCCGGGCCAGGGTACGGGCATTGGCGGCGGCATAGTAGCCCTCCACCACAGCACCGATCTCCTTGACCGCCTGCTGCGTGGGAGTGCCCTTACCAATCAGAATACCGCAGCGGCGGTTACGGGAGTGCATGGAGGTACAGGTAACAATCAGGTCACCCACACCGGACAGGCCGGCAAAGGTCTCCCGGCGGCCGCCCATGGCCACGCCCAGCCGGGCGATCTCGGTAAGGCCCCGGGTCATCAGGGCCGCCTTGGTGTTGTCACCGTAGCCCATACCGTCGCTGATACCGGCACACAGAGCGATGACATTCTTCAGCGCTGCGCCCAGCTCCACGCCTACCACGTCGTCGGAGGCATACACACGGAAGCGCTCATTCATAAAGAGGTCCTGGACCTGCTCCGCGGCGGAGCGATCCTTGGAGGCGGACACCACCACGGTGGGGATATGCCGTCCCACCTCCTCCGCATGGGAGGGACCGGAGAGGGCTACGATGGGATGGGCATCGCCCACCTCCTGCTCAATGGCGTCGGTGAGGGTGAGAGAGGTATCCTTCTCAATGCCCTTGGACACCGATACCAACACCGCACCGGGCTCCAGCAGAGACGCCGCGGACTTAGCCGTAGTACGTACGGCAAAGGACGGGGTGGCCAGCACCACCGCGCCGCAGCCCTTCACACAGGCCAGATCAGAGGTCAGCTTCAGCTCCTTGGGCAGAGCTACACCCTTCAGCATGGGGTTCTCTCCCGTCTGACGCAGTACGGCAGACTCCTCCTCCGTATAGGACCACAAGGTCACATCATGACCATTTTCCAGCAACACAAGCGCCAGGGCCGTGCCCCAGCCGCCGCTTCCCAGTACCGCGATCTTCACTTCGAAGTACCCCCGTTCAATTTATGATGCAGGCTGAATTTGGACTCGGTGCCCTTCAGAATACGCACCAGATTACCCCGGTGCTTCCACACCACAAGTCCACCGATCAAAATGGCTATCACCAGAATCACCAGATTTTGATAGACAAACCAACTGGCAAAGGGGAAAGAGGCCCCCGCCCAAATGGAACCCAGAGAGACCCACTTGGTGATGGCGGCCAGGATAATAAACCCGCCCCACACCACCAGCGCGATACGCCAGTTCATCATAATGGCGATGGTACCGCCGGATAGAATCCCCTTGCCGCCCTTGAAACCAAACATACAGGGGAACATATGGCCCAGCAGGCAGAAGGTACCGGCCCAGTATTTACCCAGTACCGGCCAGATGGCCTGCCAGTCCTGGGGCGGAGTAACCATGCTGAAGAGCCACTGACCCAGCAGGATGGCGATTACCGCCTTCAGCACGTCGGTCAGGATGACCATCAGAGTCAGGGGACCGCCAAAGGTACGGTAGAAGTTGGTCAGGCCCGCATTGCCGCTGCCATGCTTGCGCACGTCGTTGCGCAGGATATACTTGGAGACAATGACCGCCCCGTTAAAGCAGCCGAAGAAGTAGGCAATGACCGCCACTGCAGCCACCACCAAAAGGATCATTTCCATCGAAGCTGCCGGCATGGACTTACCCCTCCTTGTCGCTCTTCTGCCGGATGGTGAGCCGCACCGGCGTACCCTCCAGGCCGAAGGTAGAGCGGATCTGATTTTCCAGATAGCGCTGGTAAGAGAAGTGGAACAGCTTGGCGTCGTTGCAGAAACAGACGAAATGAGGGGGCTTGATGCCGATCTGGGTCATATAGTAGATCTTCAGCCGGCGGCCCTTGTCGGTGGGCGGCTGTACCCGGGCGGTGGCGTCAGCCAGCACCGAGTTGAGCATACCGGTGGTAATGCGCAGGGAGGCCTGGTCGTTGACGTAGTTGATCAGGTCAAAGAGCCGGTCCACCCGCTGACCCGTCAGGGCGGAGATAAAGACGATGGGAGCGTAGGTCATATAGGACAGGTCCCGGCGCACGTCCTGGCGCATCCGGTCCATGGTCTTGTCGTCCTTCTCAATGGAGTCCCACTTGTTGACCACGATGATACAGGCCTTGCCCGCCTCATGGGCCAGACCGGCCACCTTGGTATCCTGTTCAGTCACACCCTCGTTGGCGTCGATCAGGATGAGGCACACATCGGCCCGCTCGATGGCCATGGTGGCCCGGAGCACGGAGAACTTTTCGATGGGATCGTCCACCTTGGACTTCTTCCGCATTCCGGCGGTGTCGATGAGCAGATACTTGCCCTTCTGGTTCTCAAAGTAGCTGTCCACCGCATCCCGGGTGGTGCCCGCCATGTCGCTGACGATGACCCGCTTCTCCCCCAAAATCCGGTTGACCAGGGAGGACTTGCCCACGTTGGGCTTGCCGATGATGGCTACCTTGATGACGTCGTCGTCCTCTTCCTCCTCGTCCTCCGGGGGGAAGTATTTGAAGCACTCGTCCAGCAGGTCGCCGGTACCGTGGCCGTGAACGGCGGACACGGCGATGGGATCGCCCAGGCCCAGGTTGTAGAATTCGTAGATGTCCGGATTGGTGTGGCCCACCTGGTCCATCTTGTTTACCGCCAGCACCACCGGCTTGCCGGAGCGCAGCAGCATATTGGCCACTTCCTGGTCAGAGGCGGTGAGGCCGGTCTTGACGTCGCACAGGAAGATAATAACGGTGGCGTTCTGGATGGCGATCTCGGCCTGCTGGCGCATAAAGGCCAGGATCTCGCTGTCGGTGCCCGGCTCGATACCGCCGGTATCTACCAGGTCAAACTTCCGGTTGAGCCACTCGGCCTCGGCATACAGCCGGTCCCGGGTGACGCCGGGGGTGTCCTCCACAATGGACAGCCGCTGGCCCACCAGCTTATTAAAGAGCATGGACTTGCCCACGTTGGGCCGTCCCACGATGGCAATTAAGGGTTTCATGGTAGTTTTCCCTCCCTTTACGGGTTATATCGATAATACTCCGCCTCCGGCGGGAGAACGGGGCATTGGGCTGTTACTTCCCGGCCCAGGATGGCATCCGCCAGGTCAAAGCCGCTGTCGGCAGGCACCGGAACCACAGTCACACCCAGAGCCTGCTCCACCTGCTCCACGGTCACGTCGTCCAGAAACACACGCTCACCTGCCCGGAGCATATTGTCCGGGATGAGCAGCCGCTTGCCCAAATCCTTGCCGTTGAGCTGCTCGATCAGGTCGGTTCCGGTGATCAGGCCGGAGACCGTGATGGTCTCCCCAAAGAAACGATTGATAATAGGATAGACCGTTCCTTTTATATTACCACACTGATTCCGGGCGTTGTCAACAATTTCCTGCACAAAGGGGGCGGCGGACAGGCCGGTGGCAATGGAAAAGGGCTCCGTCTCTTCCGGCTCTTCCTCCTCCAGGGCCATGGCGGCCTGATGGAGGAGCAGCCGCAGCATTCCCACACCGTTTTCCAGCTGGTCCATATCCTCATAATAAGCCTTCCCCGGCAGCGCCCGTCCGGCAATGAGGTAAAACTCATCGGAGCACCACACCAGATTGGTACCCTTTTTCTCCATAAAGCGGGCAGCAAAATCCTCCACCTGGTCGATCAGCGCAGCAGCCTGTTCCTTGGTATAGGGCTCGATGCTACACAGTCCCTCCCGGAACTTGGTCACACCTACCGGCACCACCGCCACGCTGGTCACCGCAGGATAGAGCCGGCCCAGGTCCTCCATGGTACGGGCCAGAGCGGGACCGTCATTGATGCCAGGGCAGGCCACCACCTGGCAGTTCATCTCGATCCCTGCCTGGGCAAACCGGGACATGATATCCAGGCACTCCCCCGCCCGGGGGTTTTTCAGCATGGCGGTGCGCAGTTCTGGATCGGTGGCGTGGACCGAGATATTGATGGGGCTGATCCGCAAATCGATGATCCGCTGGATCTCCCGCTTGGACAGGTTGGTGAGGGTCATATAGTTGCCCATCAAAAAGGACAGTCGGGCGTCGTCGTCCTTAAAATAAAGGGTATCCCGCATTCCGGGGGGCATCTGATCCACAAAGCAGAAGATGCACTTATTGGCGCAGGAACGGGCCCGGTCCATGAGATAGGTCTCAAAATTCAGCCCCAAATCCTCTCCCTCCGCCTTGCGGATGCGGAGGGTACGGCTGCCTCCCTCCGGCTCTGTCAGGGTCAGCTCCAGCTTGGGGTCGTAGGCGTAGAACTTATAGTCCAGCACATCCACAATGGGATGGCCGTTGATGTGGGTCAGGGTTTCCCCCGGGCGCACCCCCGCCTTTCGGGCCGGACTGTGGGAGTCCACCGATGCAATTTTTGTCAGGCTCATGGGCACGCTCCTTCCCGGGATCCTATGGTATATAGGGCATTTCATTTCATTTTACCCGATTTCCGGGCAAAAAGAAAGAGGGGCTTGTCTCCCCTCGTTCTTTTTCGGCTATTTACTTCGCCTCAGCGGTTTCCACCTTGCCCAGCTCATGGCCATTGTAGCTCATGCAGCTCTTGCACATCCGGTGGGGCAGACGGAACGCACCGCACTTGGGGCAGGTGGTGACGCCGGGAGTCTCCAGCTTCCACACGGAGCTGCGGCGCTTATTCCGGCGCTGCTTGGACACTTTACTCTTAGGGACTGCCATCTATGACACCTCCTTAGGTTCATGCCCTGGCCGGGCAAATCTTACTCATCTTTATCCAACAGCTGCGCAAGTGCAGCCAAACGTGGATCGATCTCTTTTCTGCATCCGCAGGGGCCCTCGTTCAGGTTGGCGCCGCAGGTCGCGCACAGGCCTTTGCAGTCCTGGTCGCAGACGTGCTTGGAATCCATGGACAGCACCAAAGCCGTGGTGAACACCTCGTCCAGATCCACGGCGCCGTCTTCCAGAAGCACGATCTCGTCGTTCTCCTCATCCTCCAGGGTCTCTGCCAGCAGAGCGCTGACGGGCAGACGCAGCTCCTGACGGAAGGGCTTCAGGCAGCGGTCACACACCAGTTCCAGGGTGGTGTCCGCGCTTCCTTCCAGCATAAGCGCACCCGCCATATTGCGTACCGTCCCATGGATCACGATGGGATGGGCAAAGGGCCGCTCCCCATAGAAATCCAAGTCCGACAGGTCCAACTGGGACTCAAAGGGCAGAGACGCGCCCGGTACGTGAAGTATCTCCTTCAGATTAAAGCGCATAATACCCTCCTCATAACGGTACGCGGAATATTATAGCGAAAATACTTCCGGTTGTCAAATCTTTTTTTCAACTTTTTTCTACCACTTTTTTCAGGCCAAATCCCCGCCCCACTTGCGCTGGGGCAGCCTGTTCAGTATAATAGGGACTGCTTAAAAGATACGTCTCTGACGTACTGGAGGTCAATATGAGGGAATTTACCATTGGAAAAAATGACGCCGGGCAGCGGCTGGACCGGTGGCTGGGCAAGACCTTGCCTCTCCTCCCCGCTCCCCTGGCTCAGAAATACATCCGCCTCAAGCGAGTAAAGGTCAATGGCAAGGGCTCCGCCCGGGATGTGCGGCTCCAGGTGGGGGACCTGCTGCAATTATACATCAACGATGAGTTCTTTGACCAGCCCCGGGAAGATAATGCTTTCCTGGCGGTGTTCAAGCCCAAGCTGGACATCGTATATGAGGATGAGAACCTGATGCTTCTCAACAAGCGGCCCGGCCTGCTGTGCCACGCCGACGAGCATGAGAAGGTCAACACCCTCATTACCCACATCCAGGCCTACCTTTATCAAAAGAAGGAGTGGAATCCCCGGGACGAGCACTCCTTCACCCCCGCCCTGTGCAACCGCATCGACCGGAACACCGGCGGCATCGTCATGGCGGCCAAGAACGCGGAAACGCTGCGGATCCTCAACCAGAAGATCAAGGACCGGGAGATCGCCAAGTTCTACCTGGCCATCATCCACGGGCGCATGGCCCCGCCTCAGGGCAAGCTGGAGGGCTTTTTGCTGAAGGATGAGAGCCGCGCCCAGGTGAAGGTGTTCCACAAACCGGTGCCCGGCGGCAAGAGCGCCGCTACCTTATATAAGACTTTAAAGGTCAACCGGGGACTGTCTCTGGTTGAGTGCGAGCTTTTGACCGGACGCACCCACCAGATCCGGGCCCAGTTCGCCGCCGCCGGTCACCCTCTGCTGGGGGACGGCAAATATGGCCGGGAGCGGGACAATAAGCAGTACGGCCGCTCCTTCCAGGCCCTGTACTCCTACAAGCTGGAGTTTACCTTCCACACCGATGCGGGGCTTCTGGAGTATTTAAGAGGTAAGGTGTTCACGGTGGAAAACGTGGACTTTGTGGCGGAGTATTTTGGAGAACAACAATAAGGGATTTGTCTGCGGCACCCGGCTGAGGTACCGCAGACTGTTTATTTTCATCTTTCTACTCGTACAGCCAGCCTTCCAGGGCCATCAAAAATGCACTGCCGCCCTCCACGCGGAATGCCTTCCCATCAGCAAGGACAACGCCCTGCTGCGGCTGGTCCAGGGGAATCTGAATCTCCAGATGGTAAGGCTCTTCTGTCCCATAGATCTCCAGCCAGAAGCAACTATAATATTCTGCCGGGTCCCACAATTCTGTTGACAGCCTTGGCCCGGAAAATTCCAGGCGCCGCACCTCATCCAGTACCGCCGCGCGGTCCTGCGGATCGTCAATGGTCCTCCGCTCCCGTTTTCCGTCCTCATCGCTCACATAAAACTGCATTCCGCAGCCGTCGGCCGTCGGCAGCTGCTCCAGCAAGACCCGGAATGCCTGGGCGTGGCTCCCCCACCATACGCCGGTCAGGATGAGTATTCCGCACATCACACTGGCAAAACAGGCAATAATCCGTTTTTTATCATGATAGCATTCTTTCACAGTTACCATCCCCCGGATCTTTGCCGCTCCAGCCACATAAGAAAGCTTTTTTCAGCTTCTATTATACCTGTTTGTCCCAGGCCGTTCAATCTGTTTTAACAGCAAAAGGGCTTCCTATGTCCCTTTTATTCACCTCATATGATAATCCTCTGATAACTTTGTTGCCACCACACTCGGCATCAAAGTCAGCGGCCGTAAAATCCCTGAAAAAAAAGCGGTTTTATTATTGACATTTTTCGCAATTCCATATATATTTGTTTCGTCATAAGGGCGTACCCAACCGCCGGTTTGGGTACGCCCTTTACTACCGTTTGGAAATGGGGGAGGATAAATGTCCAAGGAACTGATCCGCCTGTCGGATTGCTTCATGAAATTTGACGACGACGTCATTTTGGACCACATCAACCTTTATATCAATGACAAGGAGTTCCTCACGCTGCTCGGTCCTTCCGGGTGCGGCAAAACCACGACGCTTCGTATCATTGGCGGCTTTCAGAAGCCTACCTCCGGCGACGTGTATTTTGACGGCGTGAGGATTAATGACGTTCCCCCTCACAAGCGGAAGGTCAACACCGTCTTTCAGAAATACGCCCTGTTCACCCACATGAACATCTTTGAAAACGTGGCCTTCGGCCTGCGGGTCAACAAAGTGCCCGATCCCAAGGACCCCAAAAAGATGATCAAGGTCCCGGAGGCCGAGATCAAGGAGCGGGTGGAGGAGGCTCTGGCCCTGGTCAACCTGGCCGGCTACGGCAAGCGGTCGGTGAACTCTCTCTCCGGCGGCCAGCAGCAGCGTGTCGCCATTGCCCGGGCCATCGTCAACCGCCCCCAGGTTCTGCTGCTGGACGAGCCTCTGGGCGCCCTGGACCTGAAGCTGCGCAAGGATATGCAGATCGAACTCAAGCGCATCCAGCAGCAGGTGGGCATTACCTTTATCTACGTCACCCACGATCAGGAAGAGGCCCTCACCATGTCGGACACCATCGTGGTGATGAACGAGGGCAAGATCCAGCAGATCGGCACCCCCGAGGACATCTATAACGAGCCCAAGAACGCCTTTGTGGCTGACTTCATCGGCGAGTCCAACATCATCGACGGCATCATGCACGAGGACTATGTGGTGGGTATGTACGGCCGGAAGTTCAAGTGCCTGGACAAGGGCTTCGCCCCCGGCGAGGCGGTGGACGTGGTCATCCGCCCCGAGGACATCGATATTGTTCCCGAGGCCGAGGGCCAGCTCACCGGCACCGTCACCGAGGTCACCTTCAAGGGCATTCACTACGACATCATTGTGGATTTCCGGGGCTTCAAGTGGCTCATCCAGACCACCGACTACTCCCCTGTGGGGGCAAAGATTGGGGTGAAGATCGACCCCGACGGCTTCCATATCATGAAGAAGAGCCAATACTCCGGCACCTTCGGCGACTACAGCTCCTACTCCTCCGAGTATGACGAGCTCAACGAGGACCGGCTGGAGGAGGACAGCGACGATGAAGAATAAGTGGCTGGCCGCGCCCTATGTGGTTTGGATGGCCATCTTCGTGGTGGCCCCCCTCATTCTGGTGGTGGTGTTTGCCTTTACCGGTCAGGACGGCAGCGTCACCCTGGATAACTTCAGCAACATGGGGACCTACGTCCCCGCCTTCCGCAACTCCTTCATCCTGGCCTTTGTGGCTACCGCCATCTGCATCCTCATCGGCTATCCCCTGGCCTACTTTTTGTCCCGGGAAAAGCTGATGGTACGCAAGGTAGCCATGATGCTTATCATGCTGCCTATGTGGATGAATTTCCTGCTGCGGACCTACGCCTGGATGTCCATCCTGGACGACAACGGCCTCATCAACCAGTTCCTGTCCGCCATCGGCTTTTTCGATCTGTGGAACGCCATCTTCGGCACCAATCTGACCTGTTTCCACATGATCAATACCCAGGGCGCCATTGTGCTGGGCATGGTGTACAACTTCCTGCCCTTTATGGTGCTGCCCATCTTCTCGGTCATCGACAAGATCGACCCCAAGGTCATCGAGGCCGCCCAGGACCTGGGCGCCAGCAGCTCCATGGTGTTCCGGAAGGTCATCTTCCCCCTGTCTCTCCCCGGCGTGCTCTCCGGAGTAACCATGGTGTTCATCCCCTCGGTGTCCACCTTTGCCCTGTCCCGCCTGCTGGGCGGCGGCAAGACCCTGCTGCTGGGCGACCTGATCGAAATGCAGTTTTTGGGCAACGCCTACAACCCCCACCTGGGCTCCGCCATCGCCCTGGTGATGATGGTGATCGTGCTGATCCTGATGGCCATTATGAACCGCTTCGGCGAAGGTGAAGAGGGGGTGGCTGTGCTATGAGAAAGCATCGCATTCCCTCCCGGGTATTTACCCTGCTGGTGTATGTTTTCCTATACGCCCCCATCATCCTGCTCATCATCTTTTCCTTCAACGCCACCAAGAGCAACCGGGTTTGGGGCGGCTTCTCCCTGGACTGGTATGTAGAGCTGTTCCATAACACCCGCCTGCTGGGGGCCCTGCGGACCACCATCATCCTGTCGGTGCTGGCTGCCTTCATTGCCACCATTCTGGGCACCGCAGCCGCCATCGGTTTCTACAGTATGCGCCGCCGCTCCCGCAGTGTGTGTATGTCCATCAACAACATCCCCCTGACCAACGCGGACATCATCACCGGCGTGTCCATGATGCTGCTCTTCGTGTTCGCCATCGGTGTGTTTAACGACAGCTTCCTCAGCCAGTGGCTGGGTGTCCGCTGGCGCACCGGCTTCGGCACCCTGCTTCTGGCCCACATCACCTTCAACGCACCCTATGTGATCTTGTCGGTGATGCCCCGGCTGCGGCAGCTGGACCCCAACGTATATGAGGCGGCCCAGGACTTGGGCGCCTCCGGCTTCTACGCCTTCCGCAAAGTCATCCTGCCTGAGATCATGCCAGGAGTCCTCAACGGCCTGATCATTGCCTTTACCATGTCCATTGACGACTTTGTGATCAGCTACTTCACCAAGGGCTCCGGCGTCACCACTCTGGCGGTGGAGATCTACACCGCGGTGAAAAAGCCGGTGACTCCCGAGATCAACGCCCTGTCCACCCTCATGTTTATCTGTGTGTTTGCATTGCTGTTGACCGTCAACATCCGACAGGTGCGCCAGGAGAACGCTGCCGCCCGCCGGAAGGCCAAGCTCAACCCGGGCCGGTAAGCCCGCTGTCTGGTAACACGCCCTCCGGGCTGTTATAATCATCATTTCCGAAAGGGGATAAAGAAAGAAATTGAAAAAGTCTCTCGCACTTCTGACCGCCTCCGCACTCTCCCTCAGTCTGGTTCTGGCCGGCTGCGGCGGCACCAACTCCGGTGAGGCCAAGGACCCCGGCGCCGCCGACAAGGGCGTCGTCAACGTCTACAACTGGGGCGTCTATATTGACGAGTCCGTGCTGGAGGACTTCACCGCCGAGACCGGTATTGAGGTCGTGTACGACACCTTCGAGAGCAACGAATCCATGTACGGTATGCTCAAAAACGACGGTGCCAGCTACGACGTGGTCATCCCTTCCGACTATATGATCTCCCGTATGATCGAAGAGGATATGCTGGAGCCTTTGAACTTCGACAACATTCCCAATTTTGAGGACATTGATCCTGCCCTCAAGAACCCTGACTATGACCCGGAGAATCTGTACAGCGTGCCCTATATGTGGGGCCTGCTGGGCATCATCTACAACACCACCATGGTGGAGGAGGCTCCTACCAGCTGGTCCACCATGTTTGATGAGCAGTATGCCGGTCAGATCCTCATGTTCAACAACTCCCGCGACGCCATCGGCGTGGCTCTGAAGTACCTGGGCTACTCCTACAACACCACCGACGAGGCTCAGATTAAGGAGGCCGTGGACCTGCTCATCCAGCAGAAGCCCCTGGTCCAGTCCTACGTCATGGACGAGATCTTTGAGAAGATGCAGGGTGGCTCTGCCGCCATCGGCGCCTACTACTACGGCGACTTCCTGACCATGAAGGAGATCAACCCCGATCTGGCCTTCTGCCTGCCTGAGGAGGGCACCAACCTGTATGTGGACGCCATGTGCATCCCCAAGAACGCCGAGAACAAGGAGAACGCCGAGATCTTCATCAACTATATGTGCTCCACCGCCGCTGGTCTGAAGAACTGTGAGGAGATCTGGTACTCCTCCCCCCTGCTCTCCGTCCGTGAGGAGCTGGACCCCGAGGTGTCCGGTGATCCCTACGCTTACCCCGATGAGAGCATTCTCTCCAAGTGTGAGAGCTTCAAGAACCTGCCCGCCGAGACCCTGGCCCTCTACGACTCCGAGTGGACCCGTCTCATGCTGGCCTCCAACTAAATCTCATCTCCGGAAAGCCGCACAGCAATGTGCGGCTTTCTGCTTGCCTTATGCTGGGGATTGATGTAAAATAGTACACGCACGAATTGATTTTAGAAAAAAGGAGTCGCGCATATGTCCATTACTGTAGGTATGAAGGGCCGGGCCGAAACCGTGGTCACCCCTGAAAATACAGCTGCCGCCGTGGGCAGCGGTCTGGTCCCTGTGTTCGCCACCCCTTCCATGATCGCCCTGATGGAGAACGCCGCCGTCAATGCGGTGCAGGCCCAGCTGGAAGAGGGGCAGGGTACCGTAGGCACCCTGCTCAACGTCAGCCATGACGCCGCCACCCCTGTGGGTATGAAGGTGTGGGCCGAGGCAGAGGTCACCGCTGTGGAGGGCCGCAAGCTCACCTATACCGTGGCCGCCTTTGACGAGGCCGGTCCCATCGGCAAGGGAGAGCATCAGCGCTTCATGATTCAGGCTGACCGGTTCCTGGCCAAGGCTGAGGCCAAGAAAGAAGGCAAGTAAAATGTCCATTGAAGTGTGCCGCACTTATCTGCGCCAGCGGGGCTACGAGGACCGTATCCGGGAGTTTGACGTGTCCAGCGCTACTGTGGAGCTGGCCGCCCAGGCCGTAGGCTGCGAGCCCGCCCGCATTGCCAAGACCCTTTCCTTTGTTCATGAGGCCGGTGCCGTACTCATCGTCTGCGCCGGTGACGCCAAGATCGACAACGCCAAATTCAAGGCCCAGTTCCACCACAAGGCCACCATGCTGACTCCGGAGCAGGTGGAGACCTTTACCGGCCATCAGATCGGCGGCGTGTGTCCCTTTGGCATCACCCACCCCAACACCGTCACCTATCTGGACATCTCCCTTCAGCGCTTTGACACCATCTACCCCGCCGCCGGCAACGCAGCCTCCGCCGTCAGGCTCAACTGTGACGAGCTGGCCCAGCTGTCCAACAGCGCCGGCTGGATCGATGTATGCAAGGGCTGGCAGGCCCCAAGCCTGTAACACTGGAGAAAGGTGGTCTTATTATGAAAGAACGTCTGAAAAATATGACGGTCAGCTTTGTCTTTCTCTCCATTCTCTATCTGATCCTGGGCATCGTACTCATCCTGTGGCCCACCATTGTCATGGATATCATCTGCTATGCCTTCGGCGCCATTTTGCTGCTCTACGGTATCTTTGCCATTGTGGGCTTCTACCGCAGCGAGGACCGGAAGGGAAGCGCTTTCCTGGGACTCTTCCTGGGCATCGTGGCTGCCGCCATCGGCGCTGTCATGGTCATCTATCCCCCGCTGATTCAGGGCGTCATTCCTGTGATCCTGGGCCTGTATATCGCCATTGACGCTCTGCTCAGCGTCAAGCGTACCCTGGAGCTGCAGCGGATGGATTACTCCCATTGGAACATCAACCTGATCCTCTCTCTGGTTTCCGCCGGCCTGGGCATCTTTGTGGTGTTCCACCCCCTGCTGGCCGAGGCCGCCCTCTTCCGGGTCATCGGCATCGTACTGCTGTATGCCGGCGTGTCCGATCTGTGGACCATCTTCCAGCTGTCCCAGTGGACTAAGGAGTACCGCAAGACCCATCCCGTGGATGTGGACCCCATCGATCTGTAAAAAAAGATCGGGCGCAATGCGCCCGATCTTTTTTTACAGCAGAATCAGCGAAAAAAGCACCGTCACCAGGCCGCACACGCCGATGGCCAGACCGCTCATGGCACCCTCGGTCTCCCCCAGCTCCAGAGCCTTGGAGGTACCAACAGCGTGGGAGCAGGCCCCGATGGACAGCCCTGCGGCGATGGGGTCCTTCACCCGGAACAGACGGATCAGAAGGGGGGCCAGAATGCTGCCCAGAATGCCCGTCAGGATCACCGCCACCACCGTAATGGAGGGGATACCGCCGTGGGCCTGGGCCACACTGACTGCGATGGGGGTAGTCACCGACTTGGGCAGCAGAGAGGCCGTCATGGCCTCATCCAGCCCAAAGAGCCGGCACAATCCCAGGATGCTCCCCATAGACACCAAGGAACCTACCACGCAGCCCACCAGAATGGGCAGCCAGTTCTCCTTTAGCAGCTGGACCTTGCTGTAGATGGCCACCGCCAGACAGGCTGTGGCGGGTGAGAGGAACAGATTGATGAGGCTGCCACCCTGGTCATAATACTCATAAGGGATACCCAGAGTCAGCAATAGGCCGATCACCAGTATCACCCCGATCAGCAGTGGATTGCACACCACCAGCCCCGTCTTTTTCTGAATCTTCACCCCGACCCAGAAGGCCAGCACACTGAGCGCCACCCCGAAAAAGGGAGAATTGGTCCACTCAACCATGGTTTTCCCCCCTTCCCATCAACCGCAGGGTCAGTTTGATACTCAGGGCGGTGGCGCCGAATACCAGCACTGTGGTCACCAGGCAGATTACCAGCAGAGGCACCAGTGCGCTGCTCAACACGTCAAAGTAGTTCATAACGCTGACGCCAGCAGGCAGGAAAAAGAAGGCCATGTTGGCCAACAGAAAGTCGGCCTTTTCCCGAACGTGCTCCAGCTTCAGTACGCCGGTGGCCAACAGCGCAAAAAGCAGCACCATACCGATTACGCTGGCCGGAAAAGGGATGGGCAGCAGCTGTTCCAGGATCTGGCTTACCCAGCATACCCCAAAAATAACGCCGAATTGACACAGTATTTTCATCGCTACGCTCGCCTCGCTTCAGGGATTTCCACACCGGCACAGTCCTGCCGGTACAACAGGCCTCATTGTAGCCCTCCCCTCTGCCCTTGTCAATTATCGATTCTTCAAAAATGAGCGCTCGTTTCCCATCAAAAACGGACCTTCCGCCCAAAGGCGAAAAGTCCGTTTTCCTTTTGATTTAATTATTCCCAGTTCTGGAATCTCTCATCCAGCACCGCCCGGCGGTGAAACACCGCATAATCGGGGGCGGCGTCTGGACAGTAGGTGCGGATAGCCGACACAATGAGTTCCGGATTCAGGCCCGGATTCTGGGCCTTCAGGATCAGGTCCAGCGCGATGGTGTCCCGCCGCTCCTCCACGGTCGCTTTGGCAATAAGGGGGATCAAGTCTACCTCCACCTTGCCGGACTTGGCCTTTTTGCTCTTTTTCTCCATCACCAGGCTGTCCCGGCTCAGCAGGCCCCGGATAGCGGATTCCGCCCCGAAGGGGGCGCCAGCCTCATACTCCAGGGTGACGATATAGTTGACATAGTACAGCTCCTTCACCGGGCGCACACCCTCATAGCACCGCTGGACGGTAATACCGGCAGGCAGGGCGGCGTTCATACGCTGGGGAACTTCCTCCAGAGGCGTGTCCAGCACCTGACATTCCAGCACCTCACAGCTGCTGGAGTAGCCCACCGACAGGGGCAGGGGGATGGAAACGAATGCGTGGGGATTGAAGCCCTCGGTATGCTTGATATGGATACCCGCCCGCAGGAAGGACCGCTGGAAGGTACGCATCAGATCCAGGTGGGAAATGAATTTGGCGGTGTCCGCCTTGGTAAATGCCAGTCTATGCATCACATTTTCCTCCCGGATAGAGCTTATTTGCCCCGCAGCCGGTGCACTGGACCCGGCAATCGGGGGTGATGACCGCCTCATAGGCCCGCTCCCGCTCCCGCCACAGGAAGTTCTTGGTCACGCCCACGCTGGTCACATCCCAGGGCAGCAGCTCGTCCTTCTCACGGGTACGGTTGGCATAGAAAGCGGGGTCCACGCCGCAGGCCTCAAAGGCGGCCAGCCAGCGGTCAAAGTCAAAATACTCGCTCCAGGCGTCAAACTTGGCGCCCTGCCGCCAGGCGGTCTCAATGACGTCAGCCACCTTCCGGTCGCCCCGGGCAAAGACCGCCTCCAGGAAGCTGGTCTGGGAGTCGTGCCAGTTGTACTTGATGGACCGGCCCCGCATATGCTCCCGCAGCAGCTTGACCCGCCGCTGATACTCCTCCATGGTGATCTGAGGTTCCCACTGGAAGGCGGTGTGGGGCTTGGGCACAAACCAGGCAGTAGACACTGTGATGGTCACACCCCGCCTGGGGTTGGGGGTGACCTCCTTCCAGGTCTTGTAGACCTTCTCCGCCAGGTCGGCAATACCCAGCACATCCTCGTCAGTCTCGGTGGGCAGACCCAGCATGAAGTAGAGCTTTACGCTGGACCAGCCGCCGGAGAAGGCAGTACGGCAGGACCGCAGCAGGTCTTCCTCGGTGACGTTCTTGTTGATGGCGTCCCGGAGGCGCTGGGTGCCCGCCTCAGGGGCAAAGGTAAGGCCCGACTTACGGACGTGCTGCACCCGCTCCATCAGCCCCAGGGAAAAATTGTCCGCCCGCAGGGAGGGCAGGGACAGGGACACCCGGTTGGGCTCACACCAGTCCAGCAGCCCGTCGCACAGGTGCTCCAGAGGCCGGTAATCGCTGGTAGACAGGGAGGACAGGGTCATCTCCTGATAGCCGGAGTCCTTGCAGGCCTCAATACCCTGCTTCAGCAGGATCTCCGGGTCACGGGACCGGACCGGTCGGTAAGCATAGCCCGCCTGACAGAACCGGCAGCCCCGGATACAGCCCCGGAACAGCTCCAGCATTACCCGGTCATGGACGATCTCGGTGGAGGGCACGATGGTCTTCACCGGGAAGTAACTTTTGTCAAAATCCTGGACGATCCGCTTGGTCACCACCGCAGGGGCGCCCTCATGGGGAATAACCTGCTCCAGAGTGCCGTCAGGACGGTAGGACACCTCATACAGGGAGGGCACATACAGGCCGGGGATCTGAGCGGCGGCAGCCAGGAATTCATCCTTGCTCCAGCACTCCTCCCGGGCCTTGCGGTAGAGCTGAATAATCTCTACGCTCACGTCCTCGCCCTCGCCCAGCACAAAGATGTCCACAAAGGGGGCCAGGGGCTCCGGATTGTAGGCGCAGGTGCCGCCGGCGATCACAATGGGAGACAGACCGTAGCGCTCCTCGGAGCGCAGGGGCAGTCCGGCCAGATCCAGCATATTAAGCACATTGGTATATGCCATCTCATAGCCCAGGGAGAACCCAATCAGGTCAAAGTCTGCGATGGAGTCGCCGCTCTCCAGGCCATAGAGCAGGATGCCCTCCCGGCGCATCTCCTCCTCCATATCGCCCCAGGGTGCGAACACCCGCTCGCACCAAACGCCGTCCATCTGGTTCATAACTCCATAAAGGATACGCATACCCAGATTGGACATTCCGATCTCATAGGTATCCGGGAAGCAGAGTGCATAGCGCACATCCACTTGGCGCCGGTCCTTCACCACCGCGTTATACTCGCCGCCGGTATAGCGTGCAGGCTTCTGCACCCGGGGAAGGATATGTTCCAACGTACGATTCATGTCATGCCGAACCCTCTCTAATCGAATATGGGCCGGGTCCGGTGATCCGGCCAACAAGGCTGCCGGTGATCCCCGGCCCGCCGCAATACGCAAAAGAAGCAGTGTATTATTATACTATGTTCTTTGATCAAATACAAGCTATAATCCGCTTATATTGGGTTCAAAATCCGCTTATCCGGGGAAAATCAGCCCCATCAGCACCACGCTGCCCGTCAAAATGGCAAGGGCTGCCACATTGGCCAGGGTAAACACCAGCAGGTAGCGGCCGGCCCGGGCGCCGGGGGACTTGAGATAGGCCTTCATGGAGATCAGGCTGGCCAGAGATGCAATGGGTGTTCCAAGGCCGCCAATGTTGGTGCCGATGAGCAGCCCGTGCCAGTCGGTGGTAAAGTTGGACAATAGTACCGCCGCCGGCACGTTGCTGATGACCTGACTGGTAATGCCGGAGGCCAGAGCTGTGTTCTGCGCCATTACCGCCGTCAGCGCCTCCCGTACGGGAGTGCAGGCTCCCACATTGCCTGCAAAAAGGAAGAAGCAGAAGAAGGTGGCCAGCAGGCCGTAGTCCACCTTGCGGAACAGAGGCCGGTCAAAGATCAGCATACCCGCCGCCACTACGGCCAGCAGGGCCGGATAGGGCAGCACCCGGAACACCGACAGCAGGCACAGCACAAACAATCCTGCCATCAATCCCAACCGTCCAGGACTGCGAATGGAGGCCTTTTCCGAAAAGGTGACCCGGATCCCCTCCGGCTTGACACACAGGGCCGCAATGACCAGCCCCACCAGGCTAATCAGGGTGAGGGGCACCATGGTGGCAAAGAACTGACCGGCGGTCAGCTCATAGTTGGCATAGATATACAGATTCTGAGGGTTGCCTACCGGAGTAGCCATGCTGCCCAGATTGGCGGCAATGGTCTGGAGCACCACAATATAAATCAGCCGCTCCGTTCTGCCAATCAGTCCAAGCACCAGCACCGCAAAGGGCACAAATGTAATGAGGGCCACATCGTTGGTCACCAGCATGGACACAAAGAAGGGCAGCAGCACCAGTGCCAGGGTCACAAACCGCATTCTCCGTTCGCCGGCCAGCAGCCGCTGAGCCAGTACCGCGAACACGCCGCACTCCTGCAAGCCAGCCACCACCGCCATCAGACAGAACAGCAGGCTCAGCACCCGCCAGTCAATATAATTGAGATAGTCCGCCGACGGCGGATTGAGTAAAATGGAGGCCGCCGCGCACACTGCGGCAATACACAGCACCGGCTCCCGCTTCCAGAAGCGGAACAGGGCGCATTTTTTCTGTGTTTGCTCCATGCTTCTTTTCCCCCTTTGAACACGACGAAAAAGCCACCCTGGCGGGTGGCTTTTTACTCTGCTTCACTCGATTGCCGTTTGCCGGTCTCAGTTTACCTGATTCCAGTGCGGCGGTCAAGTATCTGGACCTATTTTCTCCCATTCAGGAGCGCCGAAAATCTTCCACAACATCAGCAAGATGGACCGGAGACAGCCCCGCACTATTGCAGCATTCTGCCAGCCGGTTGACCTCCTGAAAGTCGGTGGAAATGCGTCCGACACAGATTCCGTTGTGGCTCCGGATCCCATACATCTGAGGGCGGGAAGCCCTGTCCAGATATACATGGTACTTTATACGACAATTACTCATGGTTTCCTCTCTCCTCATTTTCTCTGCTTTTGGTTATGATTTCATGGTTTCACGACATATTTCGCTCTTTTTCCCTATCAAAAGGTATTATACTGTTTGTTACGGTAATTTTCCACATCCGCTCCCCTCTGTGTCTATATCTTGTATTTTTGTCCCTCTGCATACTCTATATAATGTATTCTGCATAAATTGTCAATGCCAACAGACTATTTTGTCCACCGACCGGGAGGTTTTGACCGCATTCGGTTGGGGGTTCTCTGGAGGTGCGCCCATGTCTCTGATGGTGGAAAAGCTGGCCTATGTAAAAAAACTGCGCCACTTGACGTCGGAGGATATCTCCCGTCTGTCCGGCGTGCCTCTTGGTACGCTGAATAAAATTCTGTCGGGACAGACAAAAAATCCGGCGATAGGGCCTATGGATCGGATCACCCGTGTACTGCGGGTACCCATCCGATATCTGCTGGATGACGAGCTGCCCCCGGAATGCTGCGTCACCGCCAACAGCCAGGACGGCGTGGTCCTGCTCTCCCCGGAGGAGCTCCGCCTGCTGCTGGCGCTGCGGCGGCTGGAGCCCCAACGGCGGCGGACTGCTGGGGTTATGCTGGCCCTGATGAGTGCGGCCTGCGTCAAATCCATCGGGACCGTATCGGTGAAGCGTACCTTCTGCTACACCACCGGCTCCACCGATGCCCCGCCGGTCCGGGCCATTCTGATCCCGGAGGTTGACGCCGCCGCTCGGGAGGCGGACTTTGCCGTGCTTCTCAGCGATGGCAGCATGGAACCGGTCTATCCCTCCGGCGCCGTTCTGTTGTGTGCCCAACGCCCCCCTACCGCGCAGGAATATGGTATATACCTCTATAATCAGGAAGTCCTGCTCCGGCGGCTCTGCCGCCGCAGGGGCGTCACCCGGCTGCTGGCCCCCAGTCTGGCTTATCCTGATCTTCAGGTGTCGGAGGAAGATCACCTGGACTGCCTGGGTACCATCACAGGGCAGGCCCGTGGCTGCCGGTGGGAACAGATTCCCTGACCGTTCTCAACCGCTCGTTGTACTGCTGTTCTACCGCTGGTTGCAAGTTCCAACCGCCGTTACCTTCCCTTTTCTACGGAAACACTCTATAATACATCCTGTGAAAACCACACGCAGAAAAGAGGATACCTATGAACCAGACCATCTGTGGGCGCATCAGCGCCCTTCGGAAGCGGGACGGCCTGACTCAGGAGGAACTGGCCGCTCAGATGGGAGTCTCTCCCCAGGCGGTGAGCAAGTGGGAAAATGACCTGAGCGTCCCCGATCTCTCCGTCCTTACCGCCCTGTCCGACTACTTCCACCTGTCTCTGGACGAGCTGATCCGAGGGCAGCGCACCGACGTGCAGTATGTTCCCCCGGAGGCTCGGAAAAGCGCAGAGGAGCTGTTCCTCCGTGTCCGGGTCCGCACAGGGGAAGGGGATAAAATCAATGTCAATCTGCCCTTGGCGTTGGTCCGCATTGCCGCTCAGCTCAACCTCGACCTGCCTCAGTTCCGGGGCAGCGAATGGCTCCGTCAGCTGGACCTGAACGCCCTTCTCTCCCTCATTGAGGGCGGCGCACTGGGAAAGCTGGTGGAGGTAGAGAGCAGCAATGGCGATCTGGTGGAAGTCGTGGTGGAATAAATGCGTCTGCACATCAAAACCAAGGACTTTCGCCTCCACCTGCTTCTGCCCACCTGGCTTGTCCTGAGCAAACCAGGGCTCACCATTGCCCTGTGGGCCTGCCGCCGCTATGTGACGCTTCCCCCTCACCGGCGTGCGGAGGTATTCCGCCTGACGCGGCGGCTGCGGCGACAGTGCCGTGGCGTCTCTCTGGTGGATATCCACACCCAAGATGGCGAGGATATCCGGCTCACACTCTGATATTCCAAAATGTCCGCTGCCTATGGCAGCGGACATTTTTTCGTTTCATGCAACATTTCCTTTCGCCCAGTTGTATCTAAGGTGTCACAACGAGAGAGCAAAACCTCTCCCGCAATTCACCGGAAAGGAAGATTTCTATGAAAAAGCTTGTTCCCACTCTGCTGTCCCTGGCCCTGGCCGGCTCCCTCTGTCTGCCTGTTCTGGCCGCTCCCGTTACTGTGGACGAGACCGCCTCTCCCTCTGGCTATGCCATCCAGGTCAACGGCACCGATACCGAAATTCGGGGCAGCGTAATGGTTCCCCTCCGTGCTCTGGCGGAAGAACTGGGTTTCACCGTGACTTGGTCTGGAGAGCAGATCCGGGTGGACACCGGCAAGGTACACACTGATGTGACCCTTGGGGTGGACCGCTATGTGATTACCACCAGTCTGGAAGATATGGTGAGTATGAGCGCCCCCTTCTCTCTGGGCTGCCCTCCCTATGCGGTGGATGGTACTACCTATGTACCCCTGGCCCTCTTTGACGCCCTGCTGGGCAACCAGGAGGACGCCATCACCGGCGACAGCGGCACCATCTCCATCCAGACTGATCCCTCCACTCAGATCCCCAATCCCTTTGTGGAATGCGGCACGCTGGCGGAGGCCCAGGATCAGGCTGGTTTCTCTCTGAACCTGCCTGACGGCTGCACCCCGGAGCACATCTCTGTGCTGCCTGATCAGATGATCCAGGTCCTCTGTGAAGATAACCTCACCATCCGTAAGGCGGTGGGGCAGGAGGATATCAGCGGCGACTATACCGCCTATCCTCAGGTGGACACCCTTTCCTCTCACGGAACAGAGGTTACCCTGAAGGGGGACGGAGACACGGTTAAGGTTGCGGTTTGGACTACGGAGGGCTATACTTATGCCATTCAGAGCGCCGCCGGCCTGAGCCGGGACGCTATGCTCACACTGGTGGCATCCGTGGCATGACGCCAGCGTTCCATTACTACAGAAGGGGGAGGAGTCGATGGGAATGACCGCTGTTTGCCGCCTGAGACGGCCCGGCCTGCGCGCCCATATCCTACACGCCCTTCGACTGCTCTTTGCCCGGAAGCCGGAGGAGGAGGCCGTCCGGCAAACCGCCAACGCTCAGGCTGCCCGGATGCTGGACACCTATGGTAACAGTATTCTACGTCTGGCCTATTCCTACCTTCACAATCAAAGCGACGCCGAGGAGGTACTCCAGGACACCCTGCTGCAATTTCTGCGTACCGCTCCTGTGCTGGAGAGCCCCCAGCACGAAAAGGCCTGGCTGCTGCGAGTGGCCGCCAACCTGAGCAAAAACCGATTGAAGTACAACCGCCTTCGCTCCGCCGATGAGCTGCGGGACACGCTGGCCGCGGAACAGCGGGAGGACCTCTCCTTTATATGGGAGGCCGTCAAGGCTCTTCCTCAACATTCCTGGGCTGCCATCCACCTTTTCTATCATGAGGGCTGCTCCACCGCCCAGATCGCGTCCATCCTGGGCCGGCAAGAGTCCACCATCCGTTCCGATCTGCGCAGAGGCCGCATTCAGCTGAAAGAGATCTTGAAGGAGGCGTATGACTTTGGCCCGGAAGTATGACGAGATCATGTCCCACCTTGTAGTGACCGATGCCATGCGATCCCGCATTCTGGAACAGCTGGAATCAGCCGGACAGCCTACGCCTTTCTCCCGCACCCCGCTTCTTCTGCGGCGTACGCTGGCCGCCGCCGCCTGTCTGGCCATAGTGCTGGCAGGGATCTCGGTCCTGCCCCGGATTACCTCGCCCCAGCCTGTGGAGACCCCATCCGGCCCAATCACTGTGGTCCCAAATCTCCAGGAAGTGTCCTCCGCCCAAGCCCTCTCGGCTTTGGTTGGATTCTCCGTATCCGACCTGAAGGCGCTGCCCTTCCTGGTGGAGCAGAGTACCTATACCGCATACGGTGATACCTTGGCTCAAATTCGCTGTGAGGGTGACTCCCAGTGGGCTCTCTTCCGCAAATCCGCCGGGACCGAAGACAACTCCGGCGATTACACCGCCTATGCCGCTCAGACCTCCTACGACCAGGATGGCCTGACCGTCATCCTGAAGGGGGATGCAGAACAGTCCTATGTGCTGGCTTTGTGGACCGACGGCAGCTACACCTGTTCCCTGCGGCTCTCCCAGCCGCTGACGGCGGAGCAGTGGGACCAGGTGATCTCCGCCAACCGCTGACAGCATAAAAGGCGGCCGCCGTGCCATGCACGGCGGCCGCCTTTGCCATTCAGTTGGGCAGCATCCGAAACCACTTGCTCCGGATACCCGCCGCCTTGAAGCCCGTCCGGCGGTACAGGGAAAATGCGCTCTCATTGTCGCTGGCCACCAGCAGCTTACACCGGTCAAATCCAGCCTCCGCCAACAGAGCCATAGTCCCCCAGAGCAATTCCCGCCCCAGGCCCTGTCCACAGACATCCTTTTGCAGCGCAATGCCCTCGATCTCCGGCACCTCCTGGGTCAGATCCAGCTCATACACCCCGACTCGCACCCCGTTGACCACCGCAAATCCACAGCGGTGGCCCTCCTCCAGTGCCCGGTCCAGATCCCGGGGGCCGTAAGTAGCAGAATTGGGCATTTCAAAAAAGCATCCATTGTGCAGAGCCAGCCAGGCCCCGCCCCGCTCCCGGGTCAGGGGCTCCAGGCTGAGGCGCTGGGGCTGGCCGGGCAGCTGGGACAGATCCCGCTGCAGCTCCAGCAGATCACGGACAAACTCCAGCCGGCAATCCCCCTGCCAGCCCTCCTCCAGGGGCGCGCCGGGGTCCCGGGAGGTCACAAGCAGTTCCGTTGCACCCAGGCTCAGCAGTTCCTGTCGGCCCCGGCACAGCAGTTCGTCCAGCTCTCCGGTCCGGCAGTGCTGGATGACCAGATAGCCCTTCCCTTTGGCTGTGATTTCTGCGGCGAAGATTTGATAGGCCGACTCCATGCCCATTCCTCCCTGTGATGATTTCTACCAATATACCACAGCCCCCCGGACTTTGACAAGTCCGGGGGGCTGTCTCATTACTCCTCGCCCTGGAGGGCGTCATATCCGTGTTCGCCGGTACGGACCTTGACCACATCCTCCACATCATAGACGAAGATCTTGCCGTCGCCGATCCCACCGGTATGGAGCACCTGCTTGGCGGTATCCACCACCTGTGCCACCGGCACCTTGGACACCACGATCTCCACCTGTACCTTGGGCAGCAGATTCATGGTCATGGGCACACCGCGGTAATACTCCGTCTTGCCCTTCTGGATGCCGCAGCCCAGCACCTGAGTTACCGTCATGCCCGTCACACCAATGCCGTTCATGGCGCTCTTCAGCTCCTCAAACCTGGACTGGTTGCAGATGATGGTCACATTGGTCAGCTTGGCTTCCGGCTTGGTGCGCTCCGCAGGCTGAGCACGCTCGGGGACCTGCACGGGCATCTGAGCCTCACCAGCCACATAGGGCTCCGGATAGGCGTCCGGCTTGGCCACCGCCGTCATGCTGGTGGACTGACTGAAGTCAGCATAAGCGGTAGGCAGGCCGTGCTCGTGGATGTCCAGGCCCTCCAGCTCCTCAATGGCAGAGGTCCGCAGACCCACCGTGTGCTTGATCACCGTAAAGATGATCACCATAGTCACCGCTACCCAGGCAATGACGCTGACCACGCCCAGGCACTGGGTGAGGAAGAACTTGGGACCGCCGCCGTAGAACAGGCCACCGTCCACCGCCAGCAGGCCGGTGAGCAGGGTACCCATAGCGCCGCACACACCGTGGACCGAAATGGCGCCCACAGGATCGTCAATCTTGGCTATCTTATCAAAGAATTCCACCGCCAGGGGAAGCACGATGCCGGCACAGATACCGATGATGGCCGCACCCTCCACAGATACCATGTCACAGCCGGCGGTGATGGCCACCAGTCCGCCCAGCGCTGCGTTGAAGGTCATGGAGACATCCGGCTTCTTGAAGCGAATCCAAGTAAAGAGCATGGTGGTCACGCAGGCCACAGCAGCCGACATATTGGTGGTGACGAAGATGCTGCCGGCAGCCACCAGGGTGTCGTTCCCGGTCATGGACACGGTAGAGCAGCCGTTGAATCCAAACCAGCAGAACCACAGCACAAACACGCCCAGCGCGGCGATGGAGAGGTTGTGGCCCAGAATGGCCCGGGGCTTGCCGTCCCTGTCATACTTGCCGATGCGGGGCCCCAGGATCTTGGCGCCGATGAGGGAGGCCACGCCGCCCACCATATGCACCGCGGTGGAACCGGCAAAGTCATGGAAGCCCAGCTGGGACAGCCAGCCGCCGCCCCAGATCCAGTGGCCGGAGATGGGATAGACCACAGCGGAAATCAACAGAGAATAGATGCAGTAGGAAATAAACTTGGTGCGCTCTGCCATAGCGCCCGATACGATGGTAGCGGCGGTGGCGCAAAACACCGTCTGGAAAATGAAGAAGGCGAAGAAGGGAACCCCCTCCGGCAGGATGGCGGAATAGTCGCCCCGTACGAAGGGATCAAAGCCGCCTACCAGCGCCCCCGCGCTTCCGAACATCAGGCCGAAGCCCAGCAGCCAGAAGATGGGCGTGCCGATGCAGAAGTCCATCAGGTTCTTCATCAGAATATTGCCCGTGTTTTTTGCCCGGGTAAATCCCGCCTCACACATGGCAAAGCCGGCCTGCATGAAAAAGACCAGCGCGGCGCCCAACAGCACCCAGATCGTGTTCACTGACGAATACATACATTCCTCCCTGAAAACAAAAACGCTCGCTTCGCCTTCCTCGGCGAAACGAGCGTCTCTGCTTGATGGACGCAGTGTATGCTCTTTTTCTGCATCTGTCAAGATTCTTCTTGCATATTTGGAAATAATTCAGAAATTTCCCTGCTTATAATCTCTATTTTTGCAAGTTTTCAATATAATACTTTCATTTTAGAGGCATACCTTTACTGCTTCCGCGATGGTCAGCGTATCCAGCGTGACCCTGCATCCCCGGGCCAGCACCTGGACACCTGCCCCGGCGGCCTTGCGCAGCGCCGCGCCGAAGGCCGGATGGGTCACATCATTGGGGGCAAAATCCTTCATTCCCGCCATCTGGATCACAAAGCAGACAGCCGCCTCGTAGCCCTCTGCCTGGCAGCGGATTAGCTCCTCCAGGTGCTTGACCCCGCGCTCCGTGGGCGCGTCGGGAAAGCGGGCGTGGCCGTCCTCCTCCAAAGTGACCCCTTTGACCTCCACAAAGCCACGGCGCTCTCCCGCCTCCCAGTAGAAGTCGAACCGGGAGCTGCCCCAGGTGGTCTCCGGCCGCAGGAGTGTCAGGCCGGGCAGAAAGCTGCCTCCCTCCGCCCACTCCTGAAACACCTTATTGGGGGCCTGAGCATCCATATTGACCAGCAGCCGGCCCTTTTCCACAGCGATCAGATCATATCTGGTCTTGCGGGCCAGGTTGTCGCTCTCCTCCAGATAGACCGTGGCCCCTGGAACCAAAAGTTCCCGGCAGCGGCCGGTATTTTTCACATGGACTACCTCCAGCCTGCCGTCCACCTCCACATGGGCGATAAAGCGGTTGGGTCTGGCCTGGAAGATTCCCTTTTTCACACTTCGGTATTGCATTCTGTTTCTCCTGCCTGTATCCTGATAGGGTGAGTATACCATGGAGCGACGCGCCTCACAAGCCGTTCTTCCTCAGGAGGTTTTGATATGCATATTCCCACCTGCGACACCGCCCAGCAGGACATTCAGTCCTTTTCCCTGGCCTTGGAGGAGGCTCTGCTGCCTCAGGCCGATTATGACGTGGACCGCTGGCTCTACGTCCCCAACCGCTACTGCGACTACCGTTACATCCTGGGCACCCGGGGCAGCCGTCCGCTAATCTGCGTGGGCATCAATCCCTCCACCGCCGCACCTAACGACCTGGACAACACCCTGAAATCGGTGGAGCGCATCGCTTTGGGCAATGGCTATGACAGCTTTATCATGTTCAATGTATACGCCCAGCGGGCTACACGCCCTGATGATATGGAGAAGGTGTGCAATCCCGCCCTGCACCAGGAAAATATGGCGGCCTTCCGCTGGGCCCTGGAGCAGACTAAAACCGGCACACCTGCTGTCTGGGCCGCCTGGGGCGCGATCATTGAGAAGCGCAGCTATCTGGCCGACTGCCTGCGGGACATGGTGGAGATTGGGAACGATTTGGGCGCCTGTTGGTATTCCGCCGGTGCCCGCTCCAAAAAGGGACATCCCCACCATCCCCTGTACCTGCGGAAGGACAGCAGCCTAGATTCCTTTGATGTCAGTACCTATATCAGCAGCTGTCTATGACGGCTGGTGATTTTGTAAAGCAAAAAGCGGACAGCCTAAGCTGTCCGCTCTTCGTGTTGGCGTTACCTATCTTCCCGGTCCGTCTCCAGACAAGTATTTTCGGCGCAGGTGAGCTTAACTTCCGTGTTCGGGATGGGAACGGGTGGACCCTC
>NZ_CAJFGT010000022.1:0-31475 GCF_904377885.1 Flavonifractor sp. An112
GTCGGTGTATTCTTTGGATTCCTGATAGCGCTTCAATGCTTGAACTGCTTCATCATAGGCCTGCTTGATCCCGGGAATCTGGGGCGCGATCTCTGTGGTGAATTCCTTTTTTGCGGACCGCTGCCCGGAAATACATAATGCGGCAACGATGACAAACGGTATAACGAGGGCCAGGATACTGCTGGTGTTAAGCAGAAGTGCTGCAATGCCACCTATGACGCAGGCGGCAAAAAACGATATCAGCAGCGTTCCGACCAGGCTGAACTTTCCCGCCTCGTACTTCTTTTCAACCCATTCCATCTTTTCTCCGGCGGCGATCTGTGCATCGACCAGCGCATTCTCTTTTTCTTTGACCGCTTTTACCTGCTGGATGATTTCCCGGTCTGTCATATGATGTCTCTCCTTCGTCTGTTACGATTAAATCAAATCTTCCAATTCCTGAATCATTTTCCGCCTCAATTATACCCTGTGAGTTCTCTGTTTTCAACCCTATAAGTTTATTTATAAATATAACTCTCAAGGGTAAACTGAAGGAAAACGGGGGAGGGTATCGCATGGAATGGGCAGAGATTGGCGGCAGAATTCGCAGGCAGCGGGAATATCTGGGCTATACCAGAGAACAGTTTGCCGAGCTGCTGGAGGTCACGCCCAAGTTCTGCTCCGATATTGAGCTCGGAGCCAAAGGAATGTCTGTTCCCACCCTCTGCAAAATCGCTCACATTTTGCGGTTATCCACGGACCATATTTTATTTGGAACATCGGAGCATAACAGTTCTGAGCCTCTGGAGCTCCTGCTGAAGAGCTGTTCCACGGTAGAACGCGGTTACGCCGAACAGCTTCTGAAGACCTTTCTTCTGGCTATGAACAGCAAAAAAGATTCGCCCAAGTGACGGGCGAATCTTTTTTGCTATATCACCGCTCAACGCACCATACTGAGATATTTATAGATCGTAGTACGGCTCACATCGCAGACACGGGCAAATTCGCTGATATTGAGCTGGCCGGACTGGTAGGACGGATAATGCCGGTAGAAGATGGCCGGGATGGTGTCAGGGGTGATCCGGGGCCTGCCGATCCATTTGCCTTTCGCCTTCGCGTTTGCCATGCCTGAGCGCACACGGGCCCGGATCATGGCCAGCTCCAACTGGCCGAATACCCCTGCCATCTGGAGAAACGCCTCCGTCATAGGGTCCGCATGGCCTTTCCGACAGTCCATCGTAATACTGCCTACGATAATCAGACAGAGGGACTTGCCTTTTATCAAGTCAATGATCTCACAGAGCTGTTTTGTGCTCCGGGCCAGGCGGGAGACCTCCAGCGTGATAATGGTATCCCCCTCCTGCGCCAGCTCAAACATACGCTGCTGGACCTGCTTGACGGCACTGTCTCCATGCTCGTACTCCAGGTAGACCTTCTCCGCCCCGGCAGCTTTCAGCTCCCGCACCTGGCGGTCAATGTCCTGTCTGCTCTCATTTGTGCTGCATCGGGCATATCCGAAGTTCGTGTTTACCACCTCCAGGAGTGTCCAGGAAAACAGTTGTTAGACTGAACATCCGAAATCGATCTGCCAGCGTCCCAAAAGAACGTATTTCTCGCCTGATTTCGTCCAGGAAATTCCGACGGCCCTTTTGCGGACCGGGACCCGGCATCAAAGCTCCCCGCAATACAGGAATTCTTCCAGCTCTTCCGGAGAAAACCCTTCTGCCGCCAGCATATCGATTTCCTCTGGAGCATAGCCGAAGGCATAGGCCACCGATTTCAGCTCGTCCAAATAGCCGGGGGCAGCCTTCGCAGGGCGTGACTCCCACGGAGTGCGGAAACGCCGCCAATGTGGATCGAACCAGGCTGAGAGCAGCTTGGAGCTGTTGAATTGGCCCCTTGTGAGCTGACCCGCAGCGGTGATCCGTAAGATATCCCCGCATCGTGTTGCGATCTCGGTGGCCTCCCCCAGCCGGAATCGCAAGCGGCCAATCGCCCGCCGCAGAATCTCCTCAGTTGAAGCGTAGAGGAAAAGACCCCTGTTTGGGAAGTGATACAGACACATGGGATTGTCGCCCTTGACAAGGTAAAGATCATCCGCTCCGCTGAGGACGGTAAAGGTAAACGAGCCCTCCAGCTGTTCCGCCATACGGCGCAGGCTCTCAAAGCTCAGCGTATGGGCCTGCTCCAGCAGCTGTACCCCGATATAGCTGTCCGTCTCGATTTTCGCTGCGGGCAGTCCCAGTTTCCTGCGCAGCAGCTTATCGTTCCGAATCACGCCGTTGTGAGCCAGGGCGAACATCCCATCGGATACGGTTCCCCGGAACGGGTGGTTATTGTAGTTTCTTTGCTCACTTCCCTGGGTCGTCAGCCGCGTATGGCCCATAATGGTCCACACATCTGCGGGGACATGGAAGCGCATCTGATGGGCCGGAAGGGGGCGCTTGTAGATACAGAGCTTGCCATGACTGTGGTAAGCGATTCCTGTGGCATCTGTCCCTCTGGCCTCACAGGAGACAGATAAGACCGTGAGTATGTGGTTTCTCTGCTTTTGGGTCAGAGAGTGGCCGTAGTCGATGACTCCAAACAAGCAGCACATTACAGCTCCTCCTCTCCGGAAACGGGGTCATTGACATAGAGCCGCCGCTCCTTCAGGTACTGCACCAGCTCCGGTGCCTGGCAGCCAGAGACAAAACTGGTCCAGGACAGAGCTTTCAACTCGTCGTCGGACAAATAAATTGCCACATCACAGACTCGGTCAACGAGCTGCAATGTGGCGAGCAGTGTGTTGTATTTCAGTGTCCCGCGAAACATACGGAATTCAATCGTATCGCTATTTTTGAGGTTCACGCAGGAATATCGGCCCCCTCCGTACCCTTTCTTCGCGTGGTCCAGAATGTCCATAGGATGATCTTTCAGACCATAGCGGGCAGCCCAGCGTTCCAACTGGCGCGGAGTGCGCCGACTGAATTTCAGCAGTTCCTCCCAGTGTTTCTCAAAGAAGTACAGGACCCGGGCAATGCCGGCCTCTTGCTCCCGGTGAGTAGAGCCGAAGGCTGCCCGGCTCACATGGACGTGAAGGCCGCATGTTCCGCACTGGTGACTCCGATAGCCCATTGTGACCGCCTCGCGCATGACTGCCTCCCAGGGCATCTCCTTCTGATGGAATTCCAGAGTCATGGGGTGCGTAACAATTTCAAAGCCTTCGTCCAAAGAGCCGTCATGCTTGCAGTAAATCAACTCTTTCCTGGCATTCGCCAGGGACAAAATCGTTTTGGCGTTTTCAGAGGATTCTCCGGCTCCGTCGATCTCTAGCTCCACACCCAAATACCGGCGCCCGTTCCCGTAAAAAATTGGCTCCGGCTTGTAGGAGTAGTCTTGTATGGCGCTCTGCCGGACGTTTCTGGCATAGCAGTCATAGCACAAGGGCTCCTCGTCATCTTCATCGTCTCTGGAGTAATAGGCGCTGTCATTGTGGAGTAAAGCTCCGCAGCGGATACAGTTGGTGTATTCCTGCTCGTAACACCGCTGGCAGAGCGGAGTGCCATCGCTGCCGGCATTTTCGTCCGCCCAGATACGGGCTCCGCAAACCGAGCAGAGCAGGGTTTCCTGCTGGAAGCAGTCAGAGCACAGCTCCTGGTCGCCAAAAATTTGCCTCTGGCCGCTGGAATATGCGCGGCCGCAGATCTCGCAAGTAAAAACTTCGTCTCTCATGGTTCGTTTTCCTCCTGTTTCACAAAATAGTCGATGGCCGCGCACAGCAGCGCCGCCGCAGCCGCCAGGAGGACTCCGAGAAACTTCTCCCGGAGCTCCTGGCGATGGTCCATGGTCACCCCATGGTGGCGTAAACCCGCTGAAACAGATGATTTACCAACTCCACAATGACAGCGCGAATCACAGATAAAAGCGCTTTCAGCATGGCGTCCTACCTCCTTTTCCTATAAAATCAAAAATACCGGGAACCGCAGATGAGGCGCAGGCCTCAGCGGTTCCCGGTATTCTATGGAAATGATATTTGTTTGAGGGGGACAGAAAAACCAAACAGGGTGCTAAATAATCAATGGGAGGCTTTTTATCATGCGAGAGGAAGCGTATCTGGACTGGCGGGAAAATGAACTGCTGGAGCGGCTGCCCGTGGTATTGACAGCGCAGGAGGCTATGGACGTTTTAGGCGTGGGGAAAAACACCATCTACCGTTTGCTGGACGCTGGAAAGCTGAGAGGATTTCGGGTCGGACGAAGCTGGAGGATTACAAAAGATGCGATCTTGGAGCTGACCGGATTATGATCGTTCTGGACAGATGGGCAGATCAAAGCAGTAAAATAAAAGCGAAGAAGCGGTATAGGGTGATTCCGATACCGTTTCTTCGGCAAAGTTCAAATTTAATCTGTCCATCTGCCCAAAATGAAAATTTCGCGAGAGTGTCAGATGAGTAAATAGATTTGGTCTGGGAAATCTTTTGTGATCATTTTCATTTCATCTTCTGTTGGCTCTCGGTCTTCATCCTCGTGCTCAGAATACCACAATTCGCTTCTTAATAGATACAAAAAGATGACATACGGAGGTATTTTATCATATCTCTGTAAATGCTCTATTTGGAATTGCTCGATAAGCACGAGCAATTCTTGCTTACAGGGATCAAGATTACGGCGAAATGGACCTTTGCTTTTTCCCGTATTATAGATAGGAAGTTTTTTTGCAATAAGCGACAAAAGGCCTGTTAAATCCTCAAAGGCATCCATCGTCATAGTTACATTGCACACATCCTGCAAATGATAGGTTAATGCACTAAACAACAGAATTTTCCCAAATATCATGCGAATTTGGCCCTGTTTCTGCTCATTCTGCAATGAATTCAAAGTGAGCTTTGAATATTCGCAACGCCAATTTTTAAGATTAAATAATTTTTTTGCTCGATTCAGGAGAGGATCTTTTCCGCTGTGTGGTAAGGTATAGTCTTGCCATGCATTCGTTTTTAGGTCAACAAACAATTTGGCAGTGCCTTGCAGAGATACCTCGTCAATGGGGTAGCCATCGGCATCGAATTGTGCTTCCCCCTGTTTTTTACGATTCAAAAAATAGCTGTAAATCAAGATTGGAAGCATCGCTGCGACCAACGGATTATCCTTAGGGAGCATGGTATCTAATTCAATAGAAATCATGGCTAGATCGGTGTTAACAGCACTGGGGAGACTAAATTGACGTTGATATTTCTGCTGTGCCTCTGTGTTTTTTGTACCTGACCCGCTTTGTATTTTGCAAGCGTAAAGAGGTTTTAGCCATGACTTCAGATCTCCAAACCATGCAGGCCTACGGTTTTCCACGCCGTAGGCCTCTTCACAATCAATGGTGGAATCTTCATGGAGAAGACTTCTCCAATAACGGCCAATTTGTTCCACTGCCTGATGATACAAAGCGGCAGACGCAAAGGAGCTATCTTGTAATTTCTCAGAAATTGGAAACACCTCCAAATTCATTTTTGTGAATCAGACCTCACCCGGCAGACTCTGGTATGATTCTAATGGCAGGAGGCCCTGCCAGAAAGGAGAAAATCAAGATGAAAAACGTAAACACCAGGGACTACCGGGCGAGGGAGATCATTGACGCAATTAACGCCGGGCAGCCAGACGTTTATGCCGTCATGCGGAACCCTAATACCCACCAGCTGTGCCTCATTTATATGCGCCGCTACCTGCCGCTGGCGCGCTTCGAAATGAGCTTACAGCGGGATGACGGCGAAGTTTTTGAGGCAAATGCAGACACAATGGGGTGGAAGCTGGGCCTGAGTACCGATCCGGACAAGCCGGCAAGTGCTCGCCTTGTTCTCCTGGATCAGCAGGATACAGCCATTTTGTCCTCCGTTTGTGACTGTTTTTCAGGACAACTCTGGCTCATTGCAGAGGGACGCCTTAGCTGCCATCCAGCCACCATGCATGGCGTCTTTGATTGGGAGAAGTCCAGTACAGTCGGGTCATTGCAGATAGACAAATCCCCAATTCTCGCAGAACATTGGAGACTGTCTGCCCAATGCCTGCGGCCAGCCTGGCATCAGGAGACGATGGATGAAGCTCAAATTTAATTCTATAGCTTCCAAATTTTGGAGTGAAGACGATTTTGACTGCCCGGAAGAGTCCCGGTCTGTAGCGCCCGCTCTGGTATTTCCGCAGTCGTCCTGGAACGATCAGGACGACTGCGGTTTGGACTGCAGTGCTGTTCGGGACATGCAAATGAGTCTTGCGCTGCGATGCCCTGAGGAACTGCTGGATGTATCCGCATTAAAAACCACACGGAGGATCTCTGAGCCCTGCCAATTTGACCGGAAGTGGCCAGAGAAGCCATTTCCGATAGGCATATGCGGGATACAAAAGCCGGACATCAGTGTTGGACTAGGGAAACGTCAGGTGAGCCGGGACCTGGTCCGTCTGGAACAGTTCCTGCTCCAGACGCTGATATTGATGTACTACCAGGATAGTCTGTGCCAGTTCGATGGGATGTGTTGGAAAAAACTGTGTGACCATCAGGCGGCAGTACTGTTTAAGGCAACGCTACAAGAGGCTGACCTTGCAGATAGCCTGACAAACAGTGATTATCGGAAGTTAATAAAAATGGTGAGTGAGAGTCCTGAAATTCAGCAGGAGGAAGAGATCGAACCGCCTCCCTACACAATCAATTTTCTCGATGGTACGCTTGACCTGGGAACGGGCGTGCTGTATCGGCATAACCCAGACGATGGTTTTTTCCGTGTGGTAAGATTCTCTTATCAACAAATTCGGAACAGTCCGGAGCAAGGAATCGCTTTCGAGTCATTTATCCGGCAGGTCAGCAACGGCGACCCGGAGATCCGCCAACAAATTCTGGAATTGATTGCTCTAGTCCTTTCAGAAGCCAATCTGAAACGCTTCTATGTGCTGCTGGGGCCTAGTAACACAGGAAAGTCTCAAATCGGCAAATTTCTGGAGAAGCTGGTCGGAGAGGAAAATGTAGTCTCTGTCCGAGGAATGCACGATTTTTCCGATCAGTGGACTACCGGCAGTATGCAGGGGAAGCGCCTGGCTTCCTGTCTGGACTTGCCGGACAAGCCCCTTCCCAAGGACGCAGCCGGGATTATCAAGCAGATGGTGGGCGATGATACTGTTAAGATCGAGGAAAAATATAAGTCCCCCGGTCTCATGCGAAAAAAGCCCATCCTGTTTTTTGCAGGAAACTATCCGCTTCATGGAAATGCGCTGGACGAAGCACTTCTGAACCGTATGGTGATTATCCCCTTTACAAATCCCTGCCCAGTTGAAAAAATGAAACAGGAACTGTTTCGGGATTTTTTTGCAGAAGCCCCTTACATTATAGGACAAGCTATCTGTGCGTTTCAAGCGCTGATGGGCAGAAACTTCCAGGTCACATGTGTTCAGGTTCCTGAAGAATACGCGCCTCAGATTGGGAGTGACAAGATATTGCTTCTGGGGGAGTTTGTGGACCACTGCTGTGAGCTTCAGAGCGAGTGCGAGACTGAGACAGGCGATCTTTTCTGCGCCTTCTGCCACTTCTTATTCTTGAAAGGGCGCCCGCCGATGTCAGAAATTGATTTTTCCAGGCAGCTCAACGACTGGATCCGCAGGGAACATCTTTCGGTCAGACCTGTAAAGCGGGTGAACGGATGCGGTTCCAGAGGGTACCAGGGTATTCGGGTCTTACCAGAGTACCAGGCGCGCCCTCATCAGGTATGTTAGTCCCCCCGACCACATATTATTTTTACAGAATATGGAATAAATGAGGTGATTTCATGACCATCCAAACGACAAAATCTGCTACTCGTTCATCTTGGCAGGTGACCCGTCACTTTGACGGCAATAAAGGCCCGGAGTCCCTGCTGAGAGCGCTGATCCAGGCCCACAAACCATAACTTCACATAATGCCACATGAGAGGAGGTGGGACGGTCATGGAGAGGTGGAACACGGCAGGCTATCTGCGCCTGTCCCGGGAGGACGGCGACAAGGCGGAGAGCGACAGCATCGCCAACCAGCGCAAGCTGCTGGAGCAGTACATCGAGGCCCACCCGGAGCTGAATCTGGTGGACTTTTACCAGGATGACGGCTACACCGGCACCAACTTTGACCGCCCCGCCTTCCGCAGAATGGAGGGGGACATCGAAGCAGGGAAGATCAACTGTGTTCTGGTCAAGGACCTGTCCCGGTTCGGCCGCGACTACATCGAGATGGGCCGCTACCTGGAGCGGGTCTTCCCTGCCCAGGGTGTGCGGTTTATCGCCGTCAATGACCACGTGGACAGCCAGCAGGGGCGATATGATATGCTCCTGCCCATGAAAAATATCTTCAACACCCAGTATGCCAGGGACATTTCGGACAAGGTCCGCTCCGCCATTCATACCAAGCAGCAGAGGGGAGAGTTTATCGGGGCTTTCCCCAGTTACGGCTACCAAAAAGACCCGGCCAATCATAACCATTTGGTCGTTGATTCCGCCGCAGCCCAGGTGGTGCGGCGGATTTTTGATCTCTTTGAGCAGGGGTGGGGCAAGGTCAGGATTGCCAAACAGCTCAACGCCGAAGGTATCCCCAGCCCCAGCGAGTACAAGCGGATCCTGGGGGAGCGCTACCACAACGGCCGAAAAATGGACCGGACCATCTATTGGACCTACGCCACCATCCACCGTATCCTGCAAAATCAGATGTATGCGGGGAATATGGAACAGGGCCGGAATTTCCGCCCCACCATGCATGGAAAGGCTGTCCAGCTGGACCGCTCGGCCTGGACCGTGATCCCGGATACCCACGAGGCCATCATTGGGGCGGAACAGTGGGAGCGGGTCCAGACCCTGCTTCACAGACGGACCCGGCAGCTGGACTTCGAGCAGAACCGGAGCCCCTTCGCCGGGTTCCTCCGCTGCGGAGACTGCGGGCGGGCCATGGTAAAGACCAGGAGCGCAGGCGGAATTTACTATAGCTGCGGTTCCTATAAACGGTACGGACCCACAGTATGTACCAAACACAGCATCTCCCATGCGGTTCTGGAACAAATCGTTCTGAATGACCTGAACCAGATCATTGCGTCGGTACAAGACCTGCAGGCATTGGCGGAAGAGGCGGAGTGGCAGCCCCCCAAGGGGCGAGCGGGGGAACGGGAGCGTCTGGAGGGGGGATTGGAGCGACTCTACCGACTGAAGAAAT
Source organism: Flavonifractor sp. An112 (assembly GCF_904377885.1). Taxonomy (NCBI): domain Bacteria; kingdom Bacillati; phylum Bacillota; class Clostridia; order Eubacteriales; family Oscillospiraceae; genus Flavonifractor; species Flavonifractor sp. An112. Next base: position 9,160 of record NZ_CAJFGT010000022.1, read on the forward strand.
CCGCCTATGAGGATTACCGGGACGGACTGATCCGCAAGGAGGATTTCCAGCGCTATCAGGCGGACTATGAGCGGCAGGAGCGGGAGCTGTCCGCCCAGCTTCAGCAGCTGGAAGCGCCGCAGGAGGAGGCCTTGCTGCTCCATCCGTGGGTCCAGTCCCTGCTCCAGCATGGGAAGCTGACCAGTCTGGACCGCGTCACAGTGGCGGAAACAATAAGGAAGATTTTGATCTTTGAAGATGGGCACATCGAGATTACTTATACTTTTTCCAATGAGCTTGGACTCTTGACCGGATAGAGGGCGTTCTGCGCAGCAGGTGCGGAACGCCCTCTGATTTTGACATATGATGTAAAATTCGACTTGTTTTTTTGCATTAAATTATGCTATAATTCTATTGAATTTTACAGCGGAGGTGTGATGATGTACCGGAAAATGACCCGCTATCTTCTGGAATGGAAAAAGAGTCCCTACCGCCGTCCGCTGATTTTGCAGGGGGCCCGGCAGGTGGGCAAAACCTATGCCCTTCTGGAGTTTGGAAAGGCTCACTACGAGAATGTGGCCTACTTCAATTTTGAGACCAACCCCAGTCTGGCCGGTGCCTTTGACGAAAGCCTGGAGCCCGCCTATCTGATCCCCCTGCTCTCCCGTCTGGCGGGACAGAGCATCGTGACGGAAAAGACACTGGTGATTTTCGACGAAGTGCAGCTGTGCGAGCGGGCCCTAACCAGCCTGAAATATTTTTGTGAGCTGGCCCCCGCCTACCATGTGATTGCCTGCGGCAGTCTGCTGGGGGTGGCGGTCAACCGGCAGAAATTCTCCTTCCCGGTGGGAAAGGTGGACATGAAAACCCTGTATCCTATGGACATGGAGGAATTCCTGCTGGCCTGCGGCGAAGGGGAGCTGGTGGGACAGATTCGGGACTGTTTTGCCCGCGATACCCCCATGCCCGCGGTGCTCCACGAGGCGGCGCTGAATTACTACCGGCAGTACCTGCTGGTGGGCGGTATGCCAGACTGTGTCAGCAAGTTTATTGAGACCCGGGACTATGTTCTGGTCCGGCACATTCAAGACACCCTTCTGTCCGCCTATCTCAACGACATGAGCAAGTATAACAAGGAGAACGAGACCAAGAAGACCCGGCTGGTCTACGATAACATCACGGTCCAGCTCTCCAAAAAGAACACGCGCTTCCAGTACAAGCTGGTGAAGAAGGGCGGGCGGGCCTCGGAGTTTGAAAACGCCATCGAATGGCTGGTCCTCTCCGGGATCGTCAAGCGTATCTACCGGGTGGAGCAGGTCAAAAAGCCGCTGGAGAACTACCGGGATATCGATGCCTTCAAGACCTATGTTTCCGATGTGGGCCTGCTGTGCGCCAAAAAAGAAATCGTACCGGAGGATATTCTGTACCCCACTCATGAGCTGGACGACTTCAAGGGCGGCATGACGGAGAACTATGTGTGTACCCAGCTCACCGCCAGCGGCTATACCAGCTACTATTGGACGGCGGACCGGGGCGGGTATGAGATCGACTTTTTGATTCAAAGGGAGGGGGCCATCCTCCCCATTGAGGTAAAGGCCGGGGAACACACCAAGGCCAAGAGCCTGGAGGTCTACCAAAAGACGTTCCGGCCGGAGCAGTCCCTTCGGCTTTCCACCAAAAATTTTGGCCGGGAGAATGGGCTGAGATCGGTCCCCCTCTACGCCTGCTTCTGCATCTGAGCCAATAGCGGCCCCTGGAGCCCTAGAGCCCCAAGGACCGCTATTTTACATCACCCTGGGGAAATGAGGACACCCAGCAGCTCATTGATATTCTGGGCCAGTACCAGATCAAGGCCACCTTTTTTGTGGTGGGGGACTGGGTGGACAAATACCCCGAGTCGGTGAAGGCGCTCCATGATGCTGGTCATGAGATCATGAACCACTCCAACACCCACGCCCACTACAACAGCCTGTCCACCGAGGAGATCATTGCCGACGTGTCGGCCTGCAACGACAAGATCGAGGCCATCACCGGCGTACGGCCTACCCTGATCCGCTGTCCCTACGGGGAGTATGACGACCATGTGATTGCCGCCATCCGCTCCATGGGTATGGAGCCCATCCAGTGGGATGTAGACAGCCTGGACTGGAAGGAGATCCCGGCGGACGAGATCACCCAGCGGGTGGTGAGCAGGGTGTGCCCCGGGTCCATCGTGCTCTTCCACAATGCAGCCATCCACACGCCAGAGGCCCTGCCCGGGATCATCCAGTCCCTGCTTCAGGAGGGGTACACCTTTGTGCCCATCTCCCAGATCATCCTGCCGGGAACGTGCGGCACAGACTATACCATCGACCACACCGGCCGGCAGCAGCCCTGCCAGAGCTGAGCGGCGGATGGGCGGAACGTATGGGAGACAGAAAACAGGGGAGCTTGCTGCAATATGCAGCAAGCTCCCCTGTTTATAAACTGTGGGAGAGCTATTACGTCAAAGACCGGTCCATAATGTCTGATGAAATTTCAAACTGGATATCCTGGGCGGTCTGACCGGCGGCGTTCTCAGCCTTGAGTTCAGGCGGAATCACAAGTCCCTCGTCAGGACCTCTTCCGTACAATTTATATGCCTCAAGGTTGGGGCATTGTGTCAAAGGCGTCAGGTCCAGGGGGCGGGACACGCCGTCCAGAGAGATGGCCCGCAGCTTGGAAAGGGTGCTGAGCGGGGTCAGATCTGCGCCGGCGGTATCCATAGACAGATATTCCAGATTGGGCAGATTGGTAATGGTGTCCAGGGAGGGGGAGAATGCTACGCCATCGCCGTCATAATCATGGAACTCCAACAATCTTAGGCTGGGCAGCGTGTTGTTGACCTCCAGAAGGGCGGTCCCATCGATGCTGACCACGCTGATCTCTTCCAGGTGCTTCAGCTGGGAGATGTCCAGAGTCATATTGCCCTGAGTGTAGAGGTTCAGAAAAACCAGAGATTCCTTTTGCTCCAGAAGGGTCAAGTCTGTGCCTGGAGCCACTTCTATATCCAAATACGTCAGATTGGGCATCTGATTTAAAAAGTCCACATGGTCCACAGAGGGAGAACTGTTTCCAAGATCATCAAAACTGAGCCACTGGAACTGGGAAGATGCTTCAAACGTATCCAGCAACGCGCCGTCCTCCACCACAGGCCCATCAGCGGTAGGGTCCCAGCTTTCGGAAATACCTTCTTCTGTTACATGGAGGAAGTGGATAAATTCCACATCGCTGGGGTGGATGGGGCCCTCCGGCTTGTCGATGATAATGCGGATATTCTTCTGCTCAAAGACGGGGTCAATGAAGGTGAGGGTGGGCTCATGGAGGGCCAGTCCTACGCCGCCCACTAGTAGGCCGCCCGCCGCCAGCCCGGCAACCAGCTTGAGTTTGAAGGCCCCGGACGCAGCCGACTTGACGGCGGTCCCCGCCGCGGCCTTTCCGCCTGCTGCCGCGGCCGCCGCCGTTGTGCCTCCGGCTGTCTGGGTCCCGGCTGCCGCGGCGGCGGTGGCGCCTGCCGCCCCGGCGGTCCCCGACCCGGCGGTGACAGCCTGCCAGGTCTGGGAAAAGACGGTGGGGTCGGGCAGTTCCCCGGCAAGGCAGGGGAAGAGAAGTCCAATGGGGGCCAGGGTGTGGAGCCGGATGCCGTCCCGCTCCTCCAGCGCCAGCACGTCCTCCTTTATTTGGAAATATAGTGGTACAGCCGCATCAGGGTGGTGATGCACTGCTCCCGGCTGTAGGACAGGGAGGGGGCAAACCGTCCGCCGCCCACGCCGTTCATAACGCCGCACCCCTGAATGGCCCCTGTGGCCTCCAGTGCCCAGGGGGAGATCTCCGCCCGGTCGGTGAAGTTTGCTTCTGCCGCCGGCAGGTGTTTGGACATACTCTGAGCCAGTCGGGTGAGCATGACCGCCGCCTGCTCCCGGGTCAGCGGGTCATTGGGGTGGAAGCTGCCGTCGCCCACGCCGTTTACAATGCCCAGGTAGGCGGCCTTCTCCACGTCCTCATCCTTGGTGTCGGAGAAGGAGACACGGCCCTGCACCGGGCTGCCGGTCACCGTCTCATAGAAGCGGACCACCAGGGCGCAGATCTCCTGACGGGTGGCAGTTTGGGTGTAGCCGGTCTGAAGCTCAAAGGGCACCACGCCCAGCTGGATGGCCTCCTGGACAGAGGCTGCCGCCCAGTCGGAGGGCTTGGAAGCGTTGTCGGGCTGGGAGAAAAAGTCCACCTGGTAGGTGAAGTCCACAGCCTTGCCGGAGCGGTCCTTCAGGCCGTCGATGGTGACCTGGTAAACACCCTCATACTTGGTCACCCCGTCGGGCCGGAAGATGATGCAGTTGCCCACGCCGGAGGTCTCCACATTGAGGTAGCAGCCGGAGGCGGCGGGGGTATAGCTGGCCTTGCCGTCCAGGGTCCAGGTCTTGCCGTCGCTCTGGCGCACCAGGGTGACCACAAGGCCGGACTGGGTGGGCACCTGATAATCATCGGGGTTAAGCACCACGCTCCAGGCGGTGTTGGCGTCAAAGCTGTCCAGGTAGTTGGGGAAGTTGCCCGAGGCGGGCCAGCCGATAAAGTCATAGTCGCAGCCGCTGCCGCTGGTGTCGGTGACCTTCTCGGTTACAAAGTCGCGGTAGATACTGTCCGGGTTCTGGGCGTAGCCAAAGCCAACCCGGCCCAGCTCGGGGTTGAGCTGCCAGCGGCGGTGCCCCACCCGCTCCACGTTGCGGGCGTCGCTGTCCTGCATAAACATATCCACCGACTCCAGCAGATCCATGCCTGCCGCGATGTTGCTGGTGGAGGTGGCCTCATAGGCCTTTTGATAGAAGCTGTTGTCCATATCCGCAGGCTTGGCGGGGGTATGGTTCAGACTGCCCAGGTGGGCCAGCAGTACCGCGCCATACTGGGCGTTTTCGCTCAGACTGTCGTCCAGCTGAACCTGAGGTACACCGGCCAGCCGCCGCAGCACATTCAGACGCTGGGCAGCGGCCTCCAGGGCCTGGTGATCCACCGCGCCGGTGGCATAGGGAGCGTGGATGGAGGGTTCCTCCGTCAGAACGGGGTTGGGAAGAGTGCTGGAGGCCTGATTCAGCAGCTGGACGATCTCTTCCTTGCTCAGTTTTTCCAGCGTGGTGGAGCCGCTGTGCCGCAGTTCGGTCTGCTCCGGTTCCTCAGTGGGCTGGGAGACCGTTCCGTCAGGCAGCAGGACCTTTACCCCTTCCAGCCGGACCGGGGCCCACGCTTGATTGGCGTAGTCCATGTCCAGGCTGGTGTCGCCCCACACCCAGAGGGAGCCGTCCGACTGAATGGCGGCGCCGTTGTTGTTGAGGCCGCTGCTGACAAATACCACATTGTCCAGGATCTTCTCCGGAGTACCGGTAGTGGAAGAGGTAGTGCCGTTGCCCACCCCTCCGGTCAGGCTATGCCCCCAGGACCACAGGCCGCCCTGGTCGTCGATGTAGGTAAAGACGCCTGCGTTGGTGGCAATGCTCTGCTGCTGGATGGAAACTTGCTGAGTGCTTTCAGCTGCCAGTGCCCCGGGCATGGCCCCCACCAGGAGGGCTGCCGCGCAGAGGGCGGAGAGCAGCTTTTTGGGTAACTGGATCCGTTTCATCAAAATTCCTCTCTTTCTTTTTTAGGTAGCGCTGCGGTACAGAAAGGTGCCGGAGGCGGAGGGCAAGGCAGTCAGTTTGTTTGAATCTCCTGCCGGTCCGGCAACCAGATCCCATGGAAAGGAAGCGCCTGCGCCTCCGCCGCTCCAGCCTGTGCGAGCTTGCCGCTCACGACAGTAAGAGCATTGGGGGAGGGGCGCGGTTTTATTTTTTGCGATCTTTTTTTCAGAAAATTTGAAACCCGACTTTGCGCATAAAAAGAACCAGACTAGCGGACAACTGGCCTGGTTCTTAAGTTATAAAGGAAATTTTATTGCTGAATAGCGGCTCTCAGCTTTTCTATGGTTTTCTTGACGGATTTTTTGGGGATGGAGGCGGTGATGCCTTCCAGGTCCCGCTCCTTGCCGCCCACCGAGCCCACGCCGATCTGCACCCAGCCGGACACCACCAGTGTGCTGCCCTGGTACTCGATCTTGATGTAGTGCATGGCGGTCATGAGACCGGTTCCTTTTTTCCACACCACTTCCCGGTTGTAGTCGATCTCCCGGTAATCGTCGGCAATAAGAATATTACGCGCGATTTGATCTACCACCTGGGGCGGCTGATGAAAGTCGATTCTGAAGGTTGTTCTTGCCATACTCAAAACTCCTCTCTGTTGCAGTTGATTTGTGGCAGTGCCAGACAGACTTTCCATTATTATAGTACATCAGGAACAATGTGGCAAGGATGGAAGAGAGGTGGGATAAAAATGGCCTGCGCCTTAGGGCGCAGGCCAAAGAAGTTGTATACAGCAGCGGCGGCAATCCACACATTACCGCAGGCTCTCTGCCTTTTCCTTAATAAAGTGGCTCAGCCAGGAGGCCGTCGCCTTGTTTTCCAGGGCGAAATCGATGGTGGCCTCCAGGAAGCCGCACAGATTGCCGGTGTCGTACCGGCGGCCCTCAAAGTCCACGGCTACCATCCGGCTCTTGCGGCAGAGCTCCCGCAGACCGTCGGTGAGCTGGATCTCGCCGCCGTAGCCGGGCTTCAGGTTCTCCAGAATGTCGAAGATCTGGGGGGTGAGCACATACCGGCCCAAGATGGCGTAATTGGAGAACATCTCCTGGGGGGTGGGCTTTTCGTTCATGTCGGACACGTCGAAGATCCGGTCCTCCAAAGCGGAGATCTTCACAGAGGAGTAGCGGGAGATGGCCTCGGTGGACACCTTCTGGACGCCTACAGCGGAGGCGCCGTATTTCTCGGCTCCCTCGATCAGCTGGAGGGTCACCGGCTTTTTGGCCCGCATGATGTCGTCGCCCAGCAGCACGGCAAAGGGCTCGTCTCCCACAAAGCGCTTGGCCCGGTAGATGGCGTGGCCCAGACCCTTGGTCTCCTTCTGACGGACATAGAAGATGTTGGCCAGATCGGCGGCCCGACGAACCTCCACCAGCTCCCGCTCCTTGCCGGCCTGGAGCAGACGGGTCTCCAGTTCGGGATAGTAGTCGAAGTAATCGTCCATGGCGGACTTGGCCCGGTTGGTGACGATGAGGATGTCCTCGATACCGGAGGCCACCGCCTCCTCAATGATATACTGGATCACAGGTTTGTCCACCATGGGAAGCATTTCCTTGGGGACAGTCTTGGTGGCGGGGAGCATCCTTGTCCCCAGACCAGCGGCGGGGATGACGGCCTTGCGGACTTTCATGGGGAATCCTCCTTGTCTGTTTGTAAAACTGAGGGCGTCGCCTCAGCGGGCAGCCAGGCGGCGCTCCGGGATCATGGTGCGGAAGTAGCGGATCTTAGGCAGGGCCAGCAGCAGCACGGAGCCCAGCACATAGCAGGCCAGAGCCTCGCCCACCACAAAGGTCCACATATTGAAGGTATAGGCGGCCCAGAAAGCGCCGTTGAGGGCGCCCGCCTCCGCCCAGGCCCACATGGGGGGCAGCAGCAGGGCGTTCATCACGATGGGGGGCAGGGCGGCCAGATACCAGCGGGGCATCTTGGCGCTCAGAAAGGCGGCGATGGCGGTGGCCAGTGTGCCTACGATCATGTCAATGGGACCGTAGGGGGAGAGAATATTGGTCAGCAGACAGCCCAGCGCCAGGCCCGGCGCGGTGGCCGGGAACAGGAACGGCAGCACGGTGAGGGCCTCTCCCAGACGGACCTGGACAGGCCCGAAGGTGAGCTGAAAGATGTTGCCAAAATAGCAAAGGACGAAGTAGACGGCGGCCACCATAGCGGCCAGGGTAAGATCGCGGGTGGTAGATTTGCGCATACTAAGTTGGAACCTCCATTTTCGTATTTAGAGAACGGCGGTGAGTCCCGCCGAACGAACGCGGCATTGCCGCGCTTGGACCGGGTGTGGAAACCAGTCGGTCACATTTTAGCACAATCCCCCCCGAAAGGCAAGGGAAGGGGACGGTTGCGGCGCTGATTTACAGGTCCGGAAGAACCTGCTATACTGATTGAAAAAGACAAAGGAGGAAGCGGTGATGGAACGATCCGCGGCACAGGAGCGCCGGAAGGCGGTGGAGCAGATGCTGGAGGAGGCAGGAGGGCCGGTGAGCGCCACGGCGCTGGCCCGGCGGTTTTCGGTGAGCCGCCAGATCATCGTGGGGGATGTGGCTCTGCTGCGGGCTGCCGGGGCGGATATCGTGGCCACCCCCCGGGGCTATGTACTGGGCCGCCGGCCTGCCGGAGTGGAACGGCGGGTGGCCTGCGTCCACGCTCCGGAGGAGATGGAAGCAGAGCTCAACGCCATTGTGGACGCTGGGGGCGAGGTGGCAGACGTAATTGTGGAGCACCCGGTCTATGGTCAGCTCACAGGCATATTGGGGGTGCGTTCCCGATATGATGTACAGGAGTTTCTCCGCCGGGTGGCGGCGGACAGCGCCAGACCCCTGTCTGATCTGACGGGCGGTATCCATCTTCATACGATTCGGTGCAGGGACGATAAAACGTTCCAAAGGATACTGGATTCTCTAAGAAACACAGGTTTTTTGCTGGATATGTAAATATAAAATAAATGGATGGCGAAACTTATGTTAAATCTGCCGAAAAAGTATTGCCAAATTGTGAATGATGGTGTATCATAGGGTACGAATCCTAGGGTTGGGGAGGCTTTTGGGATTCGAAATTATAAGGGAGGGTTATTATGAACTCACCACGAATGCAACGCTTCGGAAGAATTCTGCTGGTCGTCTTTGCCTTGGCCTGTGTCCTGATGACGGTCGCCTGCGCAGAAGGCGAAGAGGTCCAGAGCAAATTCTTCGGCACCCCCTGGTCCCTGTTGCCGCCTGTTGTCGCAATTGTTCTGGCACTGATCACGAAGGAAGTCTACTCGTCCCTGTTCATCGGCATCCTGGTGGGCTTTGTCCTCCAGGCCAACTTCGACCCGGTCATGACCTTCAACCACCTGGTCAACGGCTTTGTGGGCAACATCGGCGGCAACGCCGGTATCCTGATCTTCCTGGTCATCCTGGGCACCCTGGTGGCCCTGATGATCCGGGCGGGCGGCTCCAAGGCCTACGGTGACTGGGCTGTGGCCCACATCAAGACCAAGGCCGGCGCTCTGTGGTCCACCTTCATCCTGGCCATCGTGCTGGGCGTGGACGACTACTTCAACAACCTGACCACCGGTAACGTGATGCGCCCCGTGGCTGACAGCCACCACATTTCCCGGGCCAAGCTGTCCTATATGTGCGACGCCACCGCCGCCCCCGTGTGTATCATGATGCCCATTTCCTCCTGGGCCGCCGCCGTCACCGGCGTCATCAACAACGAGGAGCTGGGCTTCCAGATCTTCCTGCGGGCCATCCCCTACAACTACTATGCCGTCCTTACCATGGTGTTTATCATCATGATGACCGCCCTGAATATCGACTACGGTCCCATGAAGAAGCATGAGGACAACGCCGCCAAGGGCGACCTGTTCACCACCCCCGAGCGGCCCTACGCCGACGCCGAGGAGATGAAGTTCAACCCCAACGGCAAGGTCATTGACCTGATCCTGCCCGTCGTCATCCTCATCATCTGCTGCGTCATCGGCCTGCTGTACGCCGGCTGGCTGGCTGGCGGCACCACCATCCTGGAGATGTTCGCCAACACCGACGCCTTCTTCGCCCTGCCCTTCGGCGCTACCATCGCCATCATCATCGACATGATCTACTTCATGGTGCGCCGTTCCATGTCCTTCACCGACCTGATGGATTGTCTTCCCAAGGGCTTCAATCAGATGGTGCCTGCCATCCTGATCCTCTGCATGGCCTGGACCATTAGCGGCGTCACCCGGGATGGCCTGGGCGCCCCTGAGTTCGTGGCCGCGTTTGTGGAGAAGCTTGGCCCCGGCCTGCATAACTTCCTGCCTGCCGTGGTCTTCCTGATTGCCTGCTTCCTGGGCTTTGCCACCGGAACCTCCTGGGGCACCTTCGGCATCCTGCTGCCCATCGTGCTGGAGATCTTCACCCCCGGCGGCTTTGACAACCTGACCGCCGAGACCCTCAACGAAGTGCCCATCCTGATGGTGGGCATCGGCGCCACCCTGGGCGGCGCGGTCATGGGCGACCACTGCTCGCCTATCTCCGACACCACCATCATGGCGTCCACCGGCGCCCAGTGCTACCACCTGAACCACGTGGCCACCCAGATGCCCTACGCCGTCACCGTGGCCGCCATCGGCTTCGTCAACTACATTATCACCGGCCTGATTATCGATTATGTGCCTCAGGTCGTCTGCCTGCTCATTGCCGTGGCCTCCACTGTGGGCTTTATGCTGGTGGTAGGCAAGCTCAACCACTCCTTGAACCGTCACTCTCAGCGCGACTGAGCATGATGTCGGCAGACTAACTGAATCCGAAAAAATCACCCCCACCGTATGAGCGGCGGGGGTGATTTTTTGTTTTAGAGGAACCTAAAAATAAACTTAATAGTTTAAAAATATGCACAAACTGGTGTGTAAAAAACCGGCTGCGCCTACGTAGTTCCGCCTAAACATCTAGGCAAAAAGAAACCTTCTTCCTATCAGGAAAGGATTTTATAGGAATAAAATGGAATAAAAAAGAAAAGTGTATGGATTATATGCCCAAAAAAATGTACATTTTTCTGTGCGCCCCTACAAAAATATGCAAAATATCAAAAAAACATTGTCAATTTAATAACAATTTTGTTATGATACCTTTCGAGTCCTTGGGTTGGGGAGCTTTAGGATTCACCGATCTTATTAGGAGGGCTGATATGAATTCACCGCGTATCAAACGGTCTGGCAAGATTCTGCTGACCCTGTTTACCCTGATTTGCATCCTGGCAACGGCGGCTTTCGCCGAAGGCGATTCCACCGCTCAAATCGCGGCTTGGGGCACCATTGCATCCCTGCTGCCTCCCGTGGTAGCCATCATCCTGGCACTCATCACCAAGGAAGTGTATTCTTCTCTGTTTCTGGGCATTATTGTGGGCTGCCTGCTGTTCACCAACGGCAATCCCATTGACGCCATTCAGGATTTCGTGTCCCGCCTGTGCAGCAACGCCGGCGGCAACATGGGCATCCTGATGTTCCTGGTCATCCTGGGCACCATGGTGGCCCTGATGATCCGGGCCGGCGGCTCCAAGGCCTATGGCGACTGGGCCGTCAAGCACATCAAGACGAAGTCCGGCGCTCTGTGGTCCACCTTCATCCTGGCCATCGTGCTGGGCGTGGACGACTACTTCAACAACCTGACCACCGGTAACGTGATGCGTCCCGTCACCGACGGCCACCACATCTCCCGCGCCAAGCTGTCCTATATGTGCGACGCTACCGCCGCTCCCGTTTGTATCATGATGCCCGTGTCCTCCTGGGCCGCGGCTGTCACCGGTATCATCGGCAACGACGAACTGGGCTTCCAGATCTTCCTGAAGGCCATTCCTTACAACTACTACGCCATTCTGACCCTGGTGTTCATCATGGTTATGACCAGCCTGAACATCGACTACGGTCCCATGAAGAAGCACGAGGACAACGCCGCCAAGGGCGACCTGTACACCACCCCCGAGCGTCCTTTCGCCGGTGTGGAGGAAATGAAGTTCAATCCCAACGGAAAGGTCATCGACCTGGTGATCCCCGTGATCGTGCTGGTGGCCTGCTGCGTGGGCGCCATGATCTATGTGGGCTACCAGGGCGGCGGCACCGACCTCATCAGCGCCTTTGCCAACACCGACGCCTTCTCCGCTCTGCCTCTGGGTTCTCTGATTGCCCTGATCTTCACTATGATTTTCTTTATGGTGCGCCGCTCCATGAAGTTCACTGAGCTGATGGACTGCCTGCCTGAGGGCTTCAAGCAGATGGTTCCCGCCATCCTGATCCTCTGCCTGGCCTGGACCATCGGCGACGTGACCAAGGCTCTGGGCGCTCCCGAGTTCGTGGCTGACATCGTCTCCGGCTTCGGCGACAGCCTGCACAACTTCCTGCCCGCCGTGGTGTTCATTATCGCCGCGTTCCTGGGCTTCGCCACCGGTACCTCCTGGGGTACCTTCACTATCCTGCTGCCCATCGTCATCCCGGTGTTCTCCGGCGGCGTGGCGGCTGCCGATCTAACTGCCGACCTGATCAACGGCAACGAGATGCTGATGATTGCCATCGCTGCCACTCTGGGCGGCGCGGTTATGGGCGACCACTGCTCTCCCATCTCCGATACCACCATCATGGCCTCCTCCGGCGCTCAGTGCTACCACCTGAATCATGTGGCCACTCAGCTGCCCTATGCGGTCACTGTGGCGGCGGTCTGCTTTGTCAACTACATCCTGGCGGCTCTCCTCCAGAACATGATCCTGAACCTGCTGATTGCTGTGGTTTCCATGGTGGTGGTGCTGGTCGTCATCGGCAAGGCCAACCACTCCATGAATGTCCACTCTCAGCGAGACTGATTCCTTGCCAGTAGGCGGGAAGGAAGAAAAAAAGTCCGGCCCTCACAAAGGGCCGGACTTTTTGCTTACTTATCGGGTGATCCAGAAGAGATTGGAATCGGTGACAAAGTTGGGGACGCTGTAGAGGACCAGAGCCTGATCGATGCCGTTTTGCTGAATGTAGTCGGCAATGGACAGCTTGTAGTAACGCAGGTCGATCAGGTGAATCTCAGAGAAGTGGGGAGTCAGAAAGGGCACCAGGGAGTCGGCGTAGGAGTCTCGGATGATGAGCAGCTTAGGCTTGTCGGTATTGGGGGTCTTGACCACGCCAAGGGACTGGTTGCCGCCCAAAAACATAGAGTACTTGTCTTTGACGGAGAGGAAGGAGGTGTCGTACAGAGAGCGGGGCACCTCCACCTGATTGCCGGCGTTGTCATAGGTATAGCTGGTGACGGTAATACCGGTATCGGGCACATAGGTGGAGATGGTGTCGGGGCTCACCCAGCGCACGCCGGAGGAGGAGAATACCGTGCCGTAGAACTCAGTGGAGCGGATGGTCTCGGTGTAGGCATCCAGGGGCACGGGAGTGTAGCCCAGGGCCTCTGCCAGGCCGGTGTAGCCGTAGTATGCGCCCAGGCTGGTCCAGTGGTGGTCAGTGCGGTAGAAGATGCTCTCATCCTTGTGCTCCCACAGGGGGCTGTACAGATCCGCCCAGGTGGCGCCGGGTACAGCCGCCTTGGCCTGGTCCAGCAGGCCGGTCTGGCTGGCATTGGGGGCCCCGTCGGGCAGCCGGCCGGCCCAGATGCAGGCCTGGGTGGGAATGAGAGAGAAAGTTACCGGGATATCCACATTTTCCACAAAGCTGTTCACATAATTTACATTCTCCGATACCTTGGCGGCGTCGGGCTGGTCAAACCGGGTAATGAGGGTGTCCTGGTCGCAGAAATAGACATCGTTGTTCTCGTGCTTGCCCAGGATCCGCTCGCTGGAGGACTTCAGGGCAATCCACAGGTCCCGGCCCACAAACTGGTCGGTGGTGTAGGTCTCAAAGTCCTTCATGAACTGACCGCTCAACAAGCTGTCCACAGACAGCTTGGGCATCTGCTCCAGATTGCGGTTCTCCATTTCGGAGAACTCCCGGCTAGGAGTAGCGGCGTTGGCCACCAGGAACAGACCGATAAAGGCACAGAACAGAGCGCTGATGAAGATGCAGTATTTTTTCGACATAATCAGAACCTCCAATCAGAAGCGGAAATAGAGGAAGGGATTGTAGGTGGCGTCCACCAGATAGGCGGTGGAAAGAATCAGACCGGCCAGCAACACCACCGGCAGCACCACTTTCATGGGCTTCTCCGGCAGCTTTTTCCACAGCTTGGTAGCCAGCGGAGTGGCGGCCACGGCACCGATGATCAGCATGGGCAGGAAAGAGGTAAAGTAGTACGCCACGCTGGGGGAGGCCAGACCGGCTGGAGCAAAGCCAAACATGGCGGACAGGTAGGCGCCCATATGACCGAAATCCTCCACGGCAAAGATGGCCCAGCTGACCAGCACCAGGAACAGGGTGTAAATGTGCTGTACCACAGCGGGACACTTCTCCAGCAGCTTGCCCAGGAAGGCCTTCTCCAGAATGATGAGGGCAGCAAAGTAGAGGCCCCAGATCAGGAAATTCCAGCTGGCGCCGTGCCAGATGCCGGTGGCGGCCCAAACGACCAGTAGGTTGAAAAACAGCCGGGGCTTTTTCACCCGGTTACCGCCCAGGGGGATATACAGATATTCCCGGAACCAGGAGCCCAGGGAGATGTGCCACCGGCGCCAGAACTCGGTGACCGACTTGGAGATATAGGGGTAATTGAAGTTCCGCAGGAACTCGAAGCCCAGCATCCGGCCCAGGCCCACGGCCATGTCGGAATAGCCGGAGAAGTCAAAGTACAGCTGAAGGGAGAAGGCCACCACGCCCAGCCAGGCGCCGGAGACGGTGAGCTGGTCGGTGGGTAGAGCCAGATAGACATCCCAAAGCTTGCCGATGTTGTTGGCCAGCAGCACCTTCTTGGCCAGACCCACCACAAACACCTGCACGCCGGAGGCAAACTGCTCCGGGGAGTGGGTGCGGTAGGTCATCTGGTCGGCCAGCTCTTTGTACTTGATAATGGGACCGGCAATGAGCTGGGGGAAGAGGGTAACGAAGGTACCGAAGCTGACAATGCTTTTCTGCACCTCCGCGTCTCCACGGTAGATGTCCACCGGGTAGGTCATGGTCTGGAAGGTGTAGAAGGAGATGCCGATGGGCAGCGTCAGGTTGAGCACCGGCATACCAACGCCGAAATGCTGGAAGGTTCTGGCTACCAAATCCCAGTACTTAAAGAAGAACAGGATAACCAGATTGAGGACCAGCGCCACCGCTACGGCGATCCGGGCGCCCTTGTCGTCGCCTTGCAATTTTCGCCGGGCCACGATCAGGCCGCAGAAGTAGTCCAGCACGATGGTGAAGATCATCAGCAGGATATACTTGGGTTCGCCCCAGCCGTAAAAGACCAGATTGACCACCAGCAGCCACAGGTTGCGCCATTTCAGAGGGGTAATGTAATAGACTAATAATACAATGGGTAGATATAGAAACAAGAAATACAAACTGGAAAAGACCAACTGCTCACCTTCTCTTTGTAGATTTCAGGAAAGATGCCCGGCAGGCTTGCCCTGCCGGGCGCTGAAATGATTATAATGGGTACGGCACCAGAGTGCAACTTCTATTCTACCCAAAAATGCGGATTATTTTGTGTAGCTGTTGAAAATGGTGACCGCATCACCGGCATACTCGCTGATGGCGAAGAGCACATAGTTGCCGTTGGTGACCAGCTTGTAGTTCTTCACCAGCTCATACTGCTCGGGCAGATACTGGGACCACTGGGCGTCCAGATCGGCCTGCCGCTTGGCAATGCCTGCCTTCACAGTGTCCATCTTGCCGTCCTTTACCTTGGCGATGAAAAACTCGGTGGAGTGAACGCCCATGAGGGGCATCATGCACACATACTCCTCCAGGTCGGAGGCGCTGATGCCGTACATGGCGGAGAGGGTGGCGTCGTCCATGGCGGTCAGGTTGGGCAGGCTCAGCTTGGAGATGTCATTCCAGGTAGACTGAACGGCGCTGGCCTGGGGTTTGCTCTCCGGCGTGGGAGTGGGAATGGGGGTAGGCTTGACGGTGGGCTTGGGGGTAGCCGGAGCAGTAGGCGTGGGAGTGGCGGTGGGCTTGGGGGTGGAAGTGGGCTTTGCGGAGGGGGCAGAAGAGGGCGTACTGGAGGGAGTCTCGCTCTCCTCCACAGGAGCGGAGCTCTCAGGCAGGGCGTCGGGGCTCTCCTCAGTAATAGGGGCGGAGTCCTCGGGAGAGGGCATAACGCTCTCAGCCACGGGAGGGGTGGTGACGGTGTTGGGGGTCTCAGAAATGCCGTCGTTGCCGCCGCCGCAGGCGGTCAGCATACCAAGGGTCAGCGTCCCGGCCAGAGCCAGGGCGAGAAAACGATGGTTCATAGGTGGATTCTCCTTTTCTGTTTTTTGTGATCGCTCTATTGGACGGTGGCGGCTGACAAAAAGTTCCCATGTTTCTGTAAAAAAACGCCCCCGCTCCGGCGGGGGCATTCGAGATTCCTTTCAGGCTGGGGCGGCGGGGGCGTCCATGGAATCCAGGGGCAGCACCAGCGTAAAGCGGGTACCCACCCCCGGCCAGGACACCACCTCAAACCAGCCGCCGTGGCGGTCGGCGATCCACTTGGCAATGGACAGGCCCAGACCGGCGCCGCCGGTCTGCCGGGCCCGGCTCTCGTCGGTGCGGTAGAAACGGTCAAAGATATGGGGCAGGCTTTGGGCGTCAATGCCCTGGCCCTGGTCGGCCACCGTCAGCCGGGCCAGGCCGTCCTTCCCCTGGACCGACAGGGTGATGCACCCCCGGGCGGGGGTGTATTTCAGGGCGTTGTCCACCAGGATGCGCAGGGCTTGCTTGATGAGCCCCTCGTCGGCCACCACCGGCACGGCGCACAGCCATTTCCCCTCCAGTTGGTGGGTTTGGTCCAGCATCTGGGTCTCCCGCAGTACCTCGGCGGCCAGCTCGGACAGGTCGCACAGCTGGGGATGGAAGGGGACAGAGTCGTTGTCCCCCCGGGCCAGGAACAAAAGCTGCTCCACCAGCTGCTTCATGGAGTCGGCCTCCTGGCGGATGGCGTCGATGGCCTCCTGCCGGGTAGCAGGGTCGTCCTTGCCCCACCGGTCCAGCAGGCTGGCGTAGCCCTGGATCACGGCGATGGGGGTACGCAGCTCATGGCTGGCATCGGAGACAAAGCGGGTCTGGGAGCGGTAGGCCTCGTTGATCCGGTCCAGCATGGCGTTGATGGCCTGAGCCAGCGCCTTCAGCTCCTTTTGGGCGCCGGTCACCGGAATGCGCCGGTCCAGATGGCTGGCGTTGATTTCGTCCAGCTCTCCGGCCAGGGCCTGGAGCTCTTCCGGCGACATGGAGCCGCCCAGCCGGGTGGCGGCGGCGGCCAGGTCCTGGATGGGCCGCAGGGTGCGGCGGATGGTGCCTGCGTTTTTGAACAGGTTGAGCACCAGACTGACCAGCTGGCAGATCAGCACCACCCGTCCGGCAAAGACGAAGAGGGTGGCGGGGCGGGACAGGTCCAGAGTGATGGCCAATTCCTGCCCCTGAACCTGGGTCACCAGGGTGTAGCTGGTGGGGCCGCCGGTGGAGAAAATCATCAGGGGAATGAGATGTACCGTTCCTGGATCAAACCAGCGCTGGTCCCCCTCAAGTGCCTGGGGGGAGGGAAGCCAGTGGGGGAGCAGGATACCGTTGGGGTCCCCTTCCGCTTCCGCTACGGAATAGCTGCCGGCGGACATCCATGCCGCGGCCTCCTCCGAGGGGGCGCCCTGTTTTTCCGCCAGAGCCTTCAGTTCCGCTGCCTGCCGGTCGGACCAGACAATGAGGCCGCCCCAGAACAGCAGGATGAGCAGGATATCCAGCAGCAGATAGATCCCCAGCAGCCGGAAAAAGAGCCGGGCATTGAGCCGGGCCACGATGGAGGACTTGATGGGGCCGGTGGGCCGGGAAGTTCTGGCAGCCATGGCCTTAACCCCGGAGCCAGTTCAGCACTGGCTCCAGCTGGGGGGCGCTTACCCAGTCGGCGCCCCGTTTCATGGCCTCCAGGGCCTCGCGGGACTGGGGATCGGTCTTTTTGGACAGAATGGCCTTCATCATGGCCATCATCATTTTATATTTTCCCCGGACCCGGGCGGGGGTATAGCCGCCCCGCAGATAGAAGAGAGGCAGTCCGTTACAGTGGTTGTCACCGACCAGCTTGGCCGGATCGCACTCCGGCGCCATGCCCACAGCACAAACGGCCTCCACCCGGAAGCGAGCGGCGGCCTTTTTCAGACCCTGGATCTTCCCGGCGCACAGCCAACCCAGATAGAGCACCTGAGTCCCCTGGGCGAGGGTACCCTCCTTCAACTGGTGGAGGGGCAGGCCGGTCTGGTGGGAGAGCAGAGTGGCATACTGGGCAGTAAAGCCGGTGTTACTGGTATAGACGATGGCGGAAACCTTCATTCCAATCCCTCCCGAATGACATAGCCCACACCCCGGACGGTGTGGATCAGCTTGATGTGGAACGCTTCGTCCAGCTTAGTCCGCAGAAAGCGGATGTATACGTCTACGGTATTGGTCTCGCCCATGAAGTCAAAGCCCCACACCTGCTCCAGCAGTTCCTCCCGGGAGAGGACCTTTTCCTTGTGCTCCAGCAGGCAGCGCAGCAGGTCAAACTCCCGGCGGGTGAGGGCCACGTTCTGGCCGTCCACAGCGACCAGATGCCGGTCCAGATCCATAGCCAGGGGCCCGACAGACAGCCTGTTGTCCGGTTCGGTCCGAGCGGGCCGCTTCCGCAGGGCGGCCCTGATACGGGCCAACAGTTCCTCGGTGGCAAAGGGCTTGGTCACATAGTCGTCCGCCCCCATGTCCAGGCCGGACACCTTGTCCACCACCGTGTCCCGGGCGGTGAGCATGATGACGGGCGTCTGGCTCTCCCGGCGCAGGCGGCGAAGTACCTCCATGCCGGAGAGGGCGGGCAGCATGATGTCCAGCAGGATCAGGTCGAACCGCCCGGACAGAGCCAGCTCCAGTCCCCTCCGGCCGTCAAAGGCCTTTTCCACTTGGTAGCCCTCATAATTCAGCTCCAGCTCCACCATGCGGGCCAGCTTTTCCTCGTCCTCCACCAGCAGGATACGCTCCTCCATGGCACATCACCTCATTGCTTGGATTGGTTCTTGTGGGCGGCCTGCTCTGCCTGGGCCTTGGCCCGCCCAACCGCGTCGCTGACGGTGTCGGCGGCGTGATTAACCGCCTGGCTCACCTCATTGCCGTCCAGATCAGGACCGGCAAACCGGTACCGGCAGCCCATAATGAGCCCTATAATAAGCAGGGGTACCGAGATCCAGAAGGCCAGCAGCACCAGAAGAATAAAAATCAGCAGTGGAATGGAAACAATGGGCTCCCCCCACCGCCATACCTCAAACCGGTTGGTGACGCAGCGCCGCAGAAAACCCACAAAGCTGTCCCAGCCGCTCTGACCGGCGGAGGCCTCAGGTCGAGCAGGACCCTGGTTGGGCGGGGGAGTAGTCTGTTCACTGCCGGGGCGGGTGGAGTAACGGGCACTCTGTCCGCTGCCTGAGCGAATTTTGCCCCGCTGCTCCAGCAGGATCAGGGCGGCCAGCAGATCGCCATCGGTCTCCTCCAGCACCGCTCTGGCCTCCTCGTAGGATACATCGGCCCGTTTCCGCAGCTGTTCCACCAATTCCAATATGACATCCATGGGAACACATCCTTTCAATGGTACCAGTATACTCCAGAGCCGGTAAAGAAGGCATTTAGGCTGTCTTAAAATCCCATTAAAACCGGCAACATTATACCAGCCCCGGCCTTTTGGTGCAAGCGGCGGCTTTACCGGGGGAGAAAACCATGCTATAATAACCGCAGCCCAAACAGCTGGGCTGTTTGGGGCCGCCTTTCAGGCGGCTGGGCGCGGCGAAACGCCGCGCACTGCGCTTGTTACACCATGGCCGAAACCGGCTGAGCCGGTTTTCGCCGCTCTGCGGCGCGCAAGCCGGAGCGGCTTGCAGCCATGGTATAATGCCGTCAGAAGATACATACGGAAAGGAGGGGACGGACATGGGCTGGAAAAAGCGATTGCTTGCCCTGCTGTGCGCGGCGGTACTGGTGCTGGGGCCGGGGCTGGTGAGCACCGCCAAGGCAGATACGGTGGAGATCTACCTGATGGCGGAGAACGACCAGATGCTTACCTTGCCGCTGGAGGCTATGCCCACCTGGATCGGCGGCTCCCTGTACGTCCCCTATATCGCGTTTGACTGGACGGCCACCGGGGTCAACCTGGGGGTGTCCTACGGACAGATCCAGGGGGACAGTGGGAACAGCTTCATGCTGTACAGCCTCAGCGGTACCCTCACCTTTGACCTGAACGCCGGTACCTGCGTGGACCGGTCCGGCCAGCAGCTGGAGATGCGGGCTGTGTCCCGCAACGGCTGGATCTTTGTGCCGCTGGCGTCGGTGTGCTCCTACTTCGGCCTGCGCTACAGCTATACCCCCACCAATTACGGCACCCTGATCCGCATCACCAACGGACAGGAGCGGCTGGGCAGCGAGTTCATCCAGTATGCCCAGGACCCCATGCGCAGCCGATACAACGCCTATATGAAGCAGCTCTATCCCGATAACAATACCCCCCAGCCTTCTGTGCAGCCCACCCCCGCGCCAAGCCCCACCCCCAGTCCCGGGGAGGAGCCGGAGCGCGCACAGCTGACGGTGTATTTCGCCTTCCAGTGTACCGGAGGCGGCGGTGTGACCCAGATCCTGGACCAGTTGGATGGGGCGGGGGTGAAAGCCCTCTTCCTGTTCCGGCCCGAGGAGCTGGAGGCCAATGAGGAAAACCTCCGCCGTATCGTGGGCTCCGGCCACGCTGTGGGCCTGAGCGTGGGAGGGACCACTCTGAGCCAGGTGGAGGAGCAGCTGGATCAGGGCGAGGTCCTGCTGGACCGGCTGGTGCGGCTCAAGACCCACGCCGTCTATCTGGAGGAGGCGGGACGGGATGTGTCCTCAGCGCTGTCGGAGGAAGGCTGGGCCTGCTGGTCTCCCCAGCTGGATCAGACCGGGGATACCCGTTCAGCGGCCACCCGCAGCAATGCTCTGATGAATAACTTTGACAGCCGTACCGGCTCAGTTCGGGTCATGCTGGACGACCGGCCCGGTACCGCCGATCTGCTGGACCGGCTGCTGCCACGGATGGAGCGGGAGGACTACCGGACCCGGCTGGCGCTGGAGACCTGGTTCTGAACCAAGGGGGCGGGCAGATGCCCGCCCCTTACCTTATATGTAATAATGTAGAGACAGGAGGAAACTGCCATGCGCAGCGTCTATCTGGACAACGGCGCCACGTCCTACCCCAAAGCCCCCGGCGTGGGGGAGGCCATGAGCGATTTTATCACCAACATCGGCTGCAATATCGCCCGGGGGGGCTACCGGCAGGCCTATGACGCCGCCGGCCGGGTGCTGGAGGTGCGGGAAAAACTCAATGCTCTGGTAAACGGCCCTGGCCCCCGCAATGTGGTCTTTACTGCCGGCGCTACCGCCGGACTCAATCTGCTGCTCAAGGGTCTGCTCCGGCCGGGGGATAAGGTGCTCACCTCCCCCATGGAGCACAATGCGGTGCTTCGCCCCCTGGAGCAGCTGAAGAAGCAGGGCGTTGTGGTGGAGTACCTGCCCTGTACCGAGCGGGGCGAACTGATCCTGGACGGACTGGCGGACAAGCTGACCCCCGACGTCCGGGCCGTCATGCTCTGTCACGGCTCCAACGTCTCGGGCACCCTCTTTCCTATTGATAAGGTGGGCCCCCTCTGCCGGGAGCGGGAGATCTTCTTCCTGGTGGATGGGGCTCAGACCCTGGGGGCCATCCCGGTGGATATGGCTTCCATGTGCATCGACGGCTTGGCCTTCCCCGGCCATAAGGGCCTGCTGGGGCCCCAGGGCATCGGCGGGGTGGTGGTGACCGACGCTCTGGCGGCGGAGCTGGACCCGCTGCTCTCCGGCGGCACCGGCAGTATGTCGGAATCTCTGGAGATGCCCCCGTTCCTGCCCGACCGCTTTGAGGCGGGGACCCTCAACCTGCCCGGCATCTTCGGCCTGGGGGCGGCCCTGGACTATCTGGAGAGGGAGGGGGAGGCCCTCCGTATCCGGGAGCACAAGCTGGCGGGACACCTGTGGGCCCGGCTTATGGAGCTGGAGGAGGACGGCATCCGGGTGCTGGGTACGGACGACCCCGCCAACCGCACCGGGGTGGTGTCCATCGACTTTCTGAAGGCGGACAACGGGGAGATGGCCTTCCGGCTGGAGCAGGAGTACGGCATCCAGACCCGCTGCGGCCTTCACTGTGCCCCGGTGGCCCACCAGACCCTGGGCACCTTCCCCCAGGGGGCGGTCCGCTTCTCCGTGGGCCCCTTTACCACCTTTGAAGAGATCGACTATGTCCAGGGAGCGGTATACGAGCTGCTGCTGGACTAACCCGCACCCCGTTCCTTTCCTCCGCCGGTACAGCCTGGCCGGAAGATTACGCTTGTGTTACAAAAGTGCCGGGGGTGTTGACGGAACGGATTTGATGGATTATCATTATGCCAGACTCATGGAGAGGATGTCCCCTCCTCATGGTCAAATAAAACAAGGAGGAATTCCAAATGAGAAACCTCAAGAGGACTCTCAGCCTGGCTCTGGCCGCTGTTATGCTGATGGGCATGATGGTCGTGGGCGCCGGCGCTGCG
>NZ_CAJFGT010000023.1:0-49111 GCF_904377885.1 Flavonifractor sp. An112
GGGTGCAGGCCGTGGACGTTGGTCTCGAAGACGGCCCGCTCGCCCTCGGCCTTGATGGTGGCGTCCACCTCCCGCTTGGCCTTCTCCACCATCTCCTCGATGCGGGTGGGATGGATGCGGCCGTCCTGGATCAGCTTCTCCAGGGCCAGCCGGGCGATCTCACGGCGGACGGGATCGAAGCAGGAGACGGTGATCACCTCGGGGGTGTCGTCAATGTTCAGGTCCACACCGGTCAGGGTCTCCAGGGTGCGGATGTTGCGGCCCTCGCGGCCGATGATGCGGCCCTTCATCTCATCGTTGGGCAGGGGTACCACAGAGACGGTGGCTTCCGCCACATGGTCCGCGGCGCAGCGCTGGATGGCCAGGGACAGGATCTCCTTGGCCCGCTGGTCGGCTTCTTCCTTGAACTGGGCCTCGATCTCCCGCACCTTCATGGCCGATTCGTGAGTCACTTCCTCGGCCAGCTGGTTGATCAGGTAGTCCTTGGCCTCCTCGGCGGTAAAGCCGGAGATGCGCTCCAGCACCTCCATCTGGGTCTTTTTGACGGTGGCCACCTCTTCCCGGGCCTCTTCCAGCTCGGCCAGCTTGCGCTGCAGGGTGTCCTCCTTCTTCTCCATGTTCTCGGTCTTGCGGTCCAGGTTCTCTTCCTTCTGCTGCAAGCGCCGCTCCTGCTTCTGCAGGTCGGCCCGGCGCTCTTTTACTTCCCGTTCGTACTCGTTGCGGGCCTGGAGGATCTCCTCCTTGGCCTCCACCAGGGCCTCGCGCTTCTTGCTCTCGGCGCTCTTGATGGACTCGTTGATGATGCGCTTGGCCTCCTCCTCCGCGCTGGAGATCTCCTTCTCTGCCACGCGGCGGCGGTACTGGATGCCGAGCACAAAAAACACCACAGCCGCGACCACGAACGCGATGACGGCTGCTAATATGACAGGCAACATGAGCCGGGTTTACACCTCCATCTGTTTTGATTTTTGTTTCAATCGTTTTGTTCAATTCCCGTGTGGGCGGCGGGCACGGATTTGTCCGACCCGCACAAAAATTTGAAGAGCGTACCCCTTGCTCTTCAAAAAATGCACCGAATCTATTTTAAGGCTGTCCGCCCCTTCTGTCAAGAAAATTCGTCTCCGGAAGAATCCATTCCTGCCTGATTTCCCGGGAAAAGGGAGGACGCGCCGCAATTTTGCAGCGCGTCCGTCAATTTTGTGCCATGGCGCCAGGGGCAGGGGGCTCCTCCCGCTGAAATTCCGTCATGGTGCCCCAGTAGCGTTTGGGCATCTGGGTCATGCGGCATTTGGGGTTATAGCGGCCCTCAATGGCGATGGTGTCGTAAAACCGCCGCCACAGGGCCCGGTAATCCAGTTCGCCCGCCCCGGGCGGGGCCAGGTCGAACCGGTCCAGAGGCACAATGGCCCACTTCCCCTTCTGGCAGAACAGGGCCTCCCGGTGGGTGCGGTCGTAGAGCACCAGGGTCTCGCCGGGGTAGCGGGCGGCAAAGTGGGGCCGCAGCAGGGGAAGCACCCGGTTTTTGGGCTCGATCTCTCCCACCAGGGCCCCGTCCTGGTCGGAGAAGCGGGTAAAGCCCTTGAGCAGGTGGGCCTCGTGGGTCAGGTGCTGGACCGCCTTGCCCAGCACAGCCACCCGGGGGTCGGTGAGATCCCGCACCACCGACGGCCCCCGCTCATAGCCCAGCCGGAGGAAGTCCCACAGGGCCAGCTCCCGCTCCTCCAGGCAGGTGAGAAAGCCGTAGGTCACCAGACGGCGGCCCTGCTGGCCCATGCTCCGGTCCAGAGATCGGTACACCCGCCGGGCCTTCTGGTCGTCGGTGTCCACCGTCCGCTGGGGCCACAGGGTCACCCGGCCGTCCCCGTAGGTGAGGAAACAGGCAGGCTCCTCCTTGTTGGCGTAGGCCATAAACACACAGGTAAGGAACCCGGCAAAACTGCCGTCATAAGAATAGGAAAACCTGGGCCAGTCCATGGGGACCTCCTTTCACACTGCTGTCATTGCCAGCCAGTGGGCACACTGGCTCGGCAATCCGTATTTCCCGCTCCTCAGAACAATGACAGCTGCTCCGGCTCGTAGCCCGCCAGGGCGGGCTTCTCCAGAGCCACCAGATGGCGGAGCACCCCGTCGGGGTTTACTCTTAACCCCTCCAGCATCTTCCCCGAGCAGGTGATGAAATACTGGGCCCGTTTCAACACCACCCCCAGGGTTTTCAGGCCCGAGAAGGTGAGGGGCCCCACCCGCCTGGCGGTAAGAATCCGCTTGGCGGACACCACCCCGATGCCGGGCACCCGCAGCAGAGTCTCGTAATTGGCCCTGTTCACCTCCACCGGGAACTGCTCCATATGCCCCAGGGCCCAGGCACACTTGGGGTCCACCCGGGTGTCGAAGTTGGGGTGGGCCTCGTCCAGCAGCTCCTCCGCCCGGAAGTGGTAGAACCGCAGCAGCCAGTCGGCCTGGTACAGCCGGTGCTCCCGCAGCAGGGGCGGCTTGAAGTCCTGCCGGGCGGGGAGGAGGGAACTGTCGGACACCGGCATATAGGCGGAGAAAAACACCCGTTTCAGCTTGTACTGGTCATATAAAGCCTGAGTCAGGGTCAAAATGTGCTTGTCACTCTCGGGCGTGGCGCCAATGATCATCTGGGTGGACTGGCCCGCCGGGGCAAACCGGGGAGCGTGCTTATACTTCACCAGCTCCCCCTTGGCCTGAGTGATGCCGTCCCGGATCTGGGCCATGGGGGCCAGAATGGCCTTTTTCTCCTTGTCGGGGCACAATTTATGGAGGCTGTCCTCGCTGGGCAGCTCAATATTCACCGAAAGCCGGTCGGCCAGCTGACCCAGCCGCTGGGTAAGGAGCGGGTCGGCCCCGGGGATGGCCTTGGCATGGATATAGCCATGAAAGCCGTACTCCTGCCTCAGCAGGGTGAGGGCAGATATCATCTCCTCGGTGGTGCGGTCGGGGCTGACCCACACCGCGGAGGAGAGAAACAGCCCCTCAATATAGTTGCGCCGGTAGAATCCGGTGGTCAGCTCCGCCAGCTCCCTTGGGGTGAAGGCCGCCCGGGGCAGGTCGTTGGACCGGCGGTTGACGCAGTAGGCGCAGTCGTAGATGCAGCGGTTGGTGTACAGTACCTTCAAAAGGGAGATACACCGGCCGTCGGCAGAGAAGGAGTGGCAGCACCCGGCGGCCATGGTGCTTCCCATGCCCTTGCCCCCCCGCCGGTCCACCCCGCTGGAGGTGCAGGCGGCATCATACTTGGCCGCGTCCGCCAAAATGGTCAGCTTATCCATCAGGTCCACCGTACTCCCCCCTTTGGCCCCATTATATATCGAACAAACGTACCAGTCAAGAGGATTGTTCTGGAACTTTTGTTCCTCACGCCGTTCTGCAATCCTCATTGCTTTTTCCTATTACAAGGTGTATAATTGCATAGATTAACCTTTCATAGGACCGAAAACTTTTACTTTCATCCGCTGTTAAGGAGGATCTGTTATGCACTATACCTTTGCGCAGTATCAGGAGAGCGCCGACTACATCCGCAGCAAGATCGGCACCTTTGCCCCCAAGGTGGCCATGATCCTGGGCTCCGGCCTGGGCTACATGGGGGATATTGTAGAGAACGCCGTGGCCGTGCCCTACGGGGAGATCCCCCACTTCAAGGCCTCCACCGCCCCCGGCCACAAGGGCCGCCTGGTGTTCGGCACCCTGGAGGGCCAGAGCGTGGCCGTCATGCAGGGTCGGATGCACCACTATGAGGGCTACTCCTATGAGGAGGTGGCCTACGCCGTCCGGGTGCTCAAGCTGCTGGGCTGCGACACCCTCATTGTCACCAACGCCGCCGGCTGCGTCAACACCAGCTGGAAGGCGGGCGACCTGATGCTCATCACCGACCAGATCAAGATCTTCATGGAGTCCCCCCTGCGGGGTGAGAACCTGCCCGAATTCGGCGTCCGGTTCCCCGACTCCTCCCACCTGTACACCCCCGCCCTCCAGGACGTGGCCCGGAAGGCCGCCGGGGAGCTGGGCATCGAGCTGAAGGAAGGGGTGTATATGTACTTCCCCGGTCCCCAGTACGAGACTCCCGCCGAGGTGCGCTTTGCCCGCATCGCCGGGGCCGACGCGGTGGGTATGTCCACCGCCCCCGAGGTCATCGTGGCCGGCCACTGCGGGATGCAGGTGCTGGGCTTCACCCTGCTCTCCAACATGGCCGCCGGCATCCTGGATCAGCCCCTCTCTGAGGAGGAGGTGCTGGAGGCCGCCGAGGCCTGCAAGGACAAGTTCTCCAAGCTGGTGCTGGCCTGCCTGAAGCAGATCGGGTAAGACGGGGCTTTCTTCTGTATCACAAACAAAGGAGATCAACAGTTTATGTCCATTCTCATTCACAACTGCACCGCCGTGCTGATGGACGAGGCGGGCACCGTAATGCCCGGCGCCTATGTGGCGGTGGAGGGGACCCGCATCGTCTCCGTGGGCACCGTCCGCCCCCAGGGGACCTTTGACCAGGAGATCGATGGCAAGGGCAACGTGCTCATGCCCGGCTTTGTCAACGCCCACACCCACGTGCCCATGACCGCCATGCGGGGCTACGGCGACGGCAACAACCTTCAGGACTGGCTGAACAACTACATCTTCCCGGTGGAGGCCAAGTGGGACGACCGGGCCGTCCGGTCCTGCACCGCCCTGGGTCTGGCGGAGATGATCGCCTCCGGCGTCACCACCATTGCCGATATGTATATGCATACCGACATCATCGCCCAGGAGGCTGCCTCCGCCGGCATCAGCGCCAACCTGAGCGTGGGCGGCGTCCTCTTCGGGGAGGGCTTTGATCCCGACACCAACCACGACTGCGTGGCCCAGCGGGAGCTCACCGAGAAGTGGCACAACTACAACGACGGCCAGATCCGCATCGACGCCTCCATCCACGGGGAGTACACCTCCCATAAGGAGCTGTGGCAGTGGATGGCCGGCTACGCCCACGACCACGGCCTGGGAATGCACGTCCACATCTCCGAGACAAAGGCGGAGCACGAGGCCTGCATGGCCCGCCACGGCAAGACCCCCATCCAGGTCCTCAACGACTACGGCGTGTGGGACACCCGGGCCATCGCCGCCCACTGTGTGTGGACCACCCCGGAGGACTGGGCCATCATGGCCGAGAAGGGGATCTCCGCCATCCACAACCCCATCTCCAACCTGAAGCTGGGCAGCGGCATCGCCCCGGTGCCCGCCATGAAGAAGGCGGGGGTCAACGTGTGTCTGGGCACCGACGGCGTGTCCTCCAACAACTGCACCGACTTCTTCAGCGACCTGAAGTTTGCCGCCATCCTCCACAACGGGGCGGGCTGCAACCCCCTGGCCCTGCTGCCTCTGGACGCTCTGAAGATGGCCACCCGGGACGGCGGCGTGGCTCTGGGCCGCCAGACCGGCGTCATCCAGGCCGGGTATGAGGCCGACCTGATTCTGGTGGACTTCTCCCACCTGAACCTGACCCCCTGCCACAGCGTCATCTCCAACCTGGCCTATGCCGCCCACGGCTCCGATGTGTGCATGAATATGGCCCGGGGCAAGGTCATATACAAGGATGGGGACTTCCTCACCATCGACCTGGAGCGGGTGAAGCGGGAAGTGGCGGACTACGCCCTGCCCCTGCTGTTCCAGAAAAACTAAGGGGGACTACCGTTGTCAAACCAGCAGAAAAAAAATACCTTCTACGGCGCGGCGGCCTTTTTGGCCATGACCACCATCATCGTCAAGGTCATCGGCGCCATCTACAAGATCCCGCTGACCGCCCTGCTGCCTGACGAGGCCTACGGCGACTTCAACGCCGCCTACAATATCTATACCTTCTTCCTCACCATCTCCACCGCCGGCCTGCCTGTGGCCCTGTCCAAGACGGTAAGCGAGTGCAACACCCTGGGCCGCCAGAACCAGAAGGCCAAGGTGTTCCAGGTGGCCTTCTTCGCCTTCCTGTTCATGGGCCTGTTCAGCTTCGTGTGTATGTCGGTGTTCTCTCCCATTGTGGCCAAGTATGTGCTGCAGAACGAGAAGGCCGTCTTTGCCGTGCTGGCCCTGTCCCCGTCGGTGCTGTGCACCTGCATCTGCTCCGCCTTCCGGGGCTACGCCCAGGGCCACATGAACATGGTGCCCACCGGCATCTCCCAGGTCATTGAAGCCCTGTCCAAGATGTTCCTGGGCCTGGCCCTGGCCTTCCTCATCCTCAACTCCACCATCCCCGACCAGGATCTGAAGAGCCGGCTGTCCGCCTCCGGCGCCCTGCTGGGTGTGTCCATCGGCTCCATTTTGTCGGTGGCCTTCCTGGCCTTTAACCACATCCGCACCAACAGGCGGGAACAGACTACCTCCAGCGATACGCCCGACACCTCCAAGCAGATCCTGTCCCGGCTGCTCAAGCTGGCCATTCCCATCACCCTCAGTTCCTGCACCCTGACCATCGTCAACCTCATCGACACCGGCCTGGTGCAGAGCCAGCTGCAGACCGTATTTATCGCCATTCAGGACGGCCTCACCGGCATCTCCAACAGTGTGCTGGACATCTTCCCCAAGGCGGTGGCGATCTTCCAGGACAACCTGGCCGCCTTCCAGGCGGAGGTGCTGGTCAATCCGGGCACCCAGCTGGACCCCATCCTGGACTCCGCCCGGGAGCTGTACGGCGTGTACAGCAAGACCATGAGCATCTACAACCTGCCCTTCAACCTGATGGTACCGCTGACCGCCTGCATCGTGCCCGCCGTGTCCGCCTGCATCGCCCGGCGGGACCGGCGGGGCGCCCAGCGCACCACCGAGTCCGCCATGCGCATCTCCGCCCTCATCGCCCTGCCCTGCGGCTTCGGCCTGTTCGCCCTGGGCACCCCTATCATCCAGCTGCTCACCGTGGGCAACGTGGATGAGACCATTGCCGGACCCCTGCTGTCCATCCTGGGCATTGCCGCCCTCTTCGTGTGTATCCAGGTGGTGGCTTCCGCCATCCTCCAGGCCAACGGCATCGTCAACCTGCCCATCATCACCATGGTGATCGGCGGCGTGGCCAAGGTCATCGTCAGCTACACCCTGGTGGGCAATCCCAAGTTCATGATCTTCGGCGCCCCCATCGGCACTCTGACCTGCTTCGTGATCGTGTCGGTGCTCAACCTCATCGTCATCAAGCGCATGGTGCCCAATCCCCCCCGGCTTATCCCCGTCTTTGTCAAGCCCCTCATCGCCTCGATCTTAATGGCGGCTGCCGCCTGGGGCTGCCAGGGCCTGCTGGCCCGGTATTTCTCCGGCTCCTTTATCAAGAACGCCATCTCCACCGGCGGCGGCATCCTGGCCGGCGTGGTGGTGTACGTCATCCTCATCGTGGTGCTGAAGGTGCTGTCCAAGGAGGACCTGGAAATGATGCCCAAGGGTGATAAGATTGCGAAACTCTTGCGGATTCGCTGACTTTTTTGAAAAAGAGGTTGCAGGAGGCTTTGAAATATGGTAGATTTTCAGTATAAAGATTTCTATGACGTTCGGGACCTGGAGGAGATCGTCCGCATTCTCCGCGCCCCCGGCGGCTGCCCCTGGGACGCGGAACAGACTCACGAGTCTATCCGCCGCAACTTCCTGGAGGAGGCCTATGAGGCCGTGGAGGCCATCGACGAGCAGAACCCCGACCACCTGAAGGAGGAGCTGGGGGACGTGCTGCTCCAGGTGCTCTTCCACGCCCGCATGGAGCAGGAGGCCGGCCGGTTTAATCTGGACGATGTGGCCGACGGCGTGTGCAAAAAGCTCATCTACCGCCACCCCCATGTGTTTGGGGACGTGAGCGTGTCGGGCACCGGCGAGGTGCTCACCAACTGGGAAGAGCTCAAGCGCAAGGAAAAGGGCCAGGCCACCAACACCGATGCCCTGGACGCCGTGGCCCGCTCTCTGCCCGCCCTGTGGCGGGCCGAGAAGGTGCAGAAAAAGGCCAAAAAGGCGGGCTTCGACTGGCCGGATATCTCCGGCGCTCTGGACAAGCTGTCCGAGGAGCTGGAGGAGCTGAAAACCGCCGTGGCTGAGGGCACCAACGTGGAGGAGGAGCTGGGCGACCTGCTCTTCTCCGCCGTCAATGTCTCCCGTTTTTTGAAGGTGGACCCGGAGGTGGCGCTGGGCAAGGCCACCGACAAGTTCATCGGCCGGTTTGCCAAGGTGGAGGAGCAGGCCGCCGCCCAGAATCAGTCCATGGAGGGCATGACTCTGGAAGAACTGGACAAGCTATGGGAGCACGCCAAGGAAACTTAAAGGCACACTGCCTTAAGTAAATATCAAGTACAACAGAGCAAAACAGGAGGAACGCACCAAATGAACAAGGCTGAACTGATCAATGCGGCCGCCGAGAAGGCCGGCCTGTCCAAGAAGGATACCGAGAACGCCATCAACGCCGCCATCGAGGTCATTTCCCAGTGCCTGGCCGAGGGTGATAAGGTCCAGCTGGTGGGCTTTGGCGCCTTTGAGGTGAAGTGCCGTGCCGAGCGCACCGGCCGCAACCCCAAGACCAAGGAGAGCATCAAGATCCCCGCCTCCAAGGTGCCCGTATTTAAGCCCGGCAAGGCCCTGAAGGACGTCGTGGCTCAGTAATCTGACCTGATAAAAAGTGCCAGTCCGGAAGGACTGGCACTTTTGTAATATTACGTTTTTATATAACAAGGAGGACTCAATATGCGCCTGGATAAATGGCTCAAGGTCTCCCGGCTCATCAAGCGCCGGACGGTGGCCAACGAGGCCTGCGACAACCAGCGGGTCACCGCCAACGGCCGGCCGGTAAAGGCCAGCTACGACGTGAAGGTAGGCGACGTGCTGGAGCTGCGCTTCGGCGAGCGCACCGTGAAAGTGGAGGTGCTGTCGGTGGCCGAGCACGTGGGCAAGGCCGATGCCCCCGCCCTGTACAAGGAGCTGCTCAGCTGAGGGGCTCCTCCAGCAGCCCCGCCAGCAGCAGGGCGTAATCCGCCAGCCCCGCCAGCGGCGCCCGCTCGTCCACCGAGTGGGCGTCCATGATATCCGGTCCCGTGGAGGCCATCACCAGTCCCGGCGCTTTCGCCCGGAACACCGAGGGCTCCAGCCCCACATGGACCATATTGATTTCCAGCCCCCGCCCGGTCTGGGCCCGGTACACCCGGTCCAGCACCTGGGCCAGGGGGTTGTTTTTATCTCCCGGCCAGCCGGGATAGCCGGTGACAGTGAGGGAGAAGCCGGCCTGTTCCGCCAACCGGCAGTTGTCCGCCGCCATAGCTCCCTCATCCTCCTCCCGGGCAGCCCGGAGGAAGAGGCGGACGGCGAAGGTATTTTCCTCCCGCCGGGCCACGCCCAGATTGACCGAGGCCCCCACCACGCCGGGGAACTGGGGGTCCATGGCAAACACACCGTGGCGCAGGGCGGTGAGCAGGTCCAGCACTTCCCGGCGGAAATGGGCCGTCCACACCGTCTCGGGCCGGGAGGCGGGGGACAGGTCCAGTTTCAGGTTGGGATCGGTGGTCCGAAAGGGGAGAAGGGCCTCCTCCAGCGCTCCCAGATCGGGCTTCTGACCCACCACCACAGCCTCTGCCCCGGCGGGGATGGCGTTGAAAGCGGAGCCGCCGGTGAAATCGGCCACCGCCAGGGCGGGCCGGTCCTTCAGATAAGCGGCCAGCACCTTGATAGGGTTGATGCGGCCCAGGTGGATGTCGTCGCCGGAGTGGCCGCCGGTGCCGCCGGTAATGGAGATGCGCCACGCCTCACCCGCCGGGGCAGGGCAGGTGTCCAGGGCCCGGGTCCAGCATTCCCGCCGCCCTCCGGCGGAGCCCACAATGGCTCTGCCCAGATGGAAGCCGTCGGTGTTGAGCAGCCAGGCCGCACCCGCCAGCCAGGCCGGGTCCACCACCTTGGCCCCCTCCAGGCCCATCTCCTCGCCTACGGTGAAGAGGAAGCGCAGGGGGCCGTGACTTATCCCCCGGCTCACCACCCACAGGGCGGCGGCATTGCCCAGGTTGTTGTCCGCCCCCAGGGATGAGCGGCGGTCGGTACACAGATATCCGTCCTGTTCCAGAATGGTCACCGGATCGGTGAGGGGATCGAACCCGCTGCCGGGAGAGACGGCGCACACCATGTCCATGTGGCCCTGGAGGATGAGCAGAGGCTCGTCCTCCCGGCCGGGGGTGGCGGGGCAGTCCGCCATCACGTTGCCCGCCTCATCCCGGACGGGGGAGAGGCCCAGGCCCCGGAGAAACTCCATGTAGTCCTGACCCACTGCCTCCTCGTGGTGAGAGGGGTGAGGATGGCGGGACAGGGTGCGGAAGGTAGTAATCACCCCGGCGGTGATGTCCGCCCGGGAACCGAGACGATCAGATAATGTCATATGCGTTCTCCCTTTTTCTCTGGCGTGTTTTCTTCATTGTACCACATTCCCCCAAAGGGGGCATCTTTTCCTTGACAAAATTTCTTCCCTCGTTATAATAATGTCTATTGAATAAACCGTAAATCGGTTTATTCGCGCGGCGATAGCCGCGCAATTCCATAAAAACGGCTTAAGAAAGCCGCTTTTATGGAATTCAGCCATTGTTACAATGCGTATTTCCGCTGGTGCGTCTCAACGCATCAGCGGAAGGTGCAAGGTTTTTGAAATATTTTGTCCAAAAACCTTGCACCTGAACAAAGCCAGGGCTTTGTTCAATACGCATTATAATAGTGCATTAAGGTGTCATGATACCTGTAATGACTTTTTGACAGAGGAACTGGTTATGGGACAGATTTCGGCATTTCTCAAAAAGAAAAACATTGTAATTTCCGCCAAGCGGTACGGCGTGGACGCCCTGGGAGCCATGGCTCAGGGTCTGTTCTGCTCCCTGCTCATCGGTACCATCCTGGACACCCTGGGCAAACAGCTGGGGCTGGCCTTCCTGGTGGAGGTGGGCGGTTACTGCTCGGCCATGAGCGGCGCGGCCATGGCGGTGGCCATTGGCTACGCCCTCCAGGCGCCCCCTCTGGTGCTTTTCTCCCTGGTGACGGTGGGCTATGCCGCCAACGCCCTGGGCTCCACCACCCTGGACGGCGGTAAGGGAGCCGGCGGACCTCTGGCGGTGCTCTTTATCGCTATCATCGCCGCTGAGCTGGGCAAGGTGGTAAGCAAAGAGACCAAGATTGATCTGCTGGTTACCCCTCTGGTGACCATTCTCTCCGGCGTGGGACTGTCCGCCCTGTGGGCCCCCGCCATCGGCACCGCGGCCTCCGCTCTGGGTGACTTCGTCAAGTGGGCCACCGTCCTCCAGCCCTTCTGGATGGGCATTCTGGTATCGGTGGTCATCGGCATCGCCCTCACCCTGCCCATCTCGTCGGCGGCCATCTGCGCCGCCATCGGCCTCACCGGACTGGCGGGCGGCGCCGCGGTGGCGGGCTGCTGCGCCAACATGGTAGGCTTTGCGGTGCTCTCCTTCCGGGAGAACCGCTGGGGCGGCCTGGTGAGTCAGGGCCTGGGCACCTCCATGCTCCAAATGGGCAACATCGTGAAAAACCCGAAAATCTGGCTGCCTGCCATTCTCACCTCCGCCATTACCGGGCCTCTGGCCACCTGTGTCTTTGGATTCCAGATGAACGACCCGGCCTCCGGCGTGGCCTCCGGCATGGGCACCTGCGGCATGGTGGGCCCCATCGGGGTATACACCGGCTGGGTCAACGACGTGGCCACCGGGGCCAAGGCCGCCATCACCGCCTTCGACTGGACGGGAATGATCCTGATCTGCTTTGTGCTCCCCGCCGTCCTCACCTGGCTGTTCGGCCTGTTCTTCCGCAGGATCGGCTGGATCAAAGAGGGAGATCTGAAGCTGGACTGACGTAAAGCCGAATTAGCCCTCATTAACACAAAAAGCGCGCCTTTCGGCGCGCTTTTTTCTTATTTTCGGCTTTTACCGCACATAATAGACGTAGTTGTCCTTACGGGCGGCGGGGGCGGGCTTCTCGTCGGCCCGGTAGCCCAGGATGCAGTGGCCGATGCCCTCGTAGTCGCCCTCAATGCCCCACTTTTTCAGCAGAGCCTTGCCCTCGGCGGACTCAAACTCCTCCTTGGCCCTGTGAATCCAGCAGGAGCCCAGCCCCACGGCCTCGGCGGCGTTGAGCAGGTTGTCCATGACGCAGCAGCCGTCATAGAACCAGGTGGGGAACTGCTTGTTGGCCAGCACAATGAGCACGGTAGGGGCGCCGTAGAAGGGGTCCATGTCCGGGTTGCCCATGATGGCGGCGTTCTGCTTGCTCAAAGCGGCGATGATCTCCTTGTCCTGCACGGCCACAATGATGGGGGACTGTCTGCCCATGCCGGTGGGGGCGTAGGTGCCCGCCTTCAGCACCGCCTGCAGCTCCTCCTCGGTGATCTGCTCCGGCTTGTAGGCCCGGCAGCTGCGCCGCTCTTCCAGTACCTTCAGCGCTTCCTGATTCATAATCCAACTTCCTTTCCGCCTCTGGGGCTGTGATTACTAAACTCAGTATACTCGTTTCCAGCCCCATCGTAAAGCAGGCGATTTTCACAGAATTTTCTAATTTGTACCCTGGGCCCTTTGTTTTTCGGCTGACAAGCCATTTCAGGTATGATATAATGTCGTGCAGGGCAATCTGAGGAGAGGAGCGGCACGGCATGAAAATGAAAGTCATCGGATACCTGGCCCTTGTCCTGGCGATCACCGGGGTGGTACTGCTCCTGATCGCCCTCCGGGGTTGATCCCCACACAAATGAATGTGAGGTCCTTTTGTTTGAAGTATGAAAAACGGACGCTCCCCAACGGGGTGCGTATTCTCACCGAGCAGGTGCCCGGTGTGCGCTCGGCCTGCCTGGGCATCTGGGTGGGCACCGGCTCCCGCCACGAAAAGCCGGGGGAGGGGGGCGCCGCCCACTTCATCGAGCATATGCTCTTCAAGGGCACGGCCACCCGCACCGCCGCCCAGCTGGCGGAGGAGATGGACGCCATCGGCGGGCAGGTCAACGCCTTCACCACCAAGGAGTGCACCTGCTTCCACGCCCGGGTGCTGGACACCCATCTGCCTATGGCCACCGACATCCTGTGCGATATGTTCTTCCACTCCAAATTTGACGACGGCGACGTGGAGACCGAGCGTGGGGTCATTTTGGAGGAAATCGGAATGTACGAGGACAACCCCGAGGACCTGTGCGCCGAACGGCTGGCCGGGGTGGTCTTTCAGGGTTCTCCTCTGGCCCGGCCCATTTTGGGCAAAAAAGCCACCCTGGAACAGATGGACGGGGCCTGGCTGCGGCAGTACAAGGACAGCCACTACGGCCCGGAGTCCATTGTGGTGGCCCTGTCGGGCCGGTTTACCCAGGCCGGCGTGGATGATCTGGCCGCCCGGTTCTCGGTGCTGGAGCCCCGCAAGCCCGTTGCCAGCAAGCCCGCCGCCTACCGCAGCGGCATTGTGGTCAAGAAGAAGGCCATTGAACAGAACCACCTGACTCTGGCCTTCCCGGGGCTGTCCTTCTCCGACCCCCGGCGGTTCACCCTCCAGCTGCTGTCCTCCATTCTGGGGGGCGGGATGTCCTCCCGGCTGTTCCAGCAGGTGCGGGAGCAGAAGGGGCTGTGCTACTCCGTCTATTCCTACGGCACCTGCCACGACGACGCGGGCTACTTCGGCATCTACACCGCCCTGGGCAAGGAGACCGAACGCCAGGCTCTGGACACCATTCTGGCCGTCATCCGGGATTTCAACGAACACGGCGTCACCCAGGAGGAGCTGGACCGGGCCAGGGAGCAGTCCAAGGCCAATGTGCTGATGGGGCTGGAATCCACCCAGGCCCACATGAGCAGCCTGGGCCGGGGAGAGATGCTGGTGGGCCGGGTACTGGACGAGGAGGAGATCATCGCCGCCTACGACGCCGTCACCCGGGAGGATGTGCGCGCCCTGGCGGAGGAGCTGATGGACCTGTCCAACGCCTCCCTGTCCGCCGTGGGCCGGGTGGGCAAGGCCGAGGAGTACCAGGCCCTGCTGAACTGATCATTGTGGAAAACCCTGTGGATAATGTGCAAAACTCTTTTCTTAGGTAAATAGAAGGGGCGCCGCTGCGCGGCGCCCCTTCTTTCTGTTTTTCTTTCAAACCTTTGTGCCCCAATGGGTTGGGGCAATCATGATCTGGCAGGTTGGAAAATGAGCCGGAGTTAACCCCGGCCCTTTCGCCGGTGGAAAAACGGCCCTGTGGAGGGACAGCTTTACACAAAGACGGCCTGGACCAGAACCATGTACAGGATGGTGCCGCCGAAGATACTCAGCAGGTTGTTGTGCTTCCACAGGTGGAGGACCACTACCGCCGCCACTGAGATGAGCTGGGGGACCCAGCCTCCCGCCTGGGCAAAGGAGATGTCCTTCAGGCAGTAGATGATGAGCATGGCAATGACGGCAGGGGGCAGCACCCGGCCCAGGTAGAGGATGATCTTGGGAGGCGCGCTCCCCCGGTCAAAGAGCAGGAAGGGGAGGGCCCGGGTGAGAAAGGTAACGACGGCCATAACCGCGATGGCGGCGATGGCCCCGGCAGTAGTCAGCATTTTTCTTCCTCCTTTTCCTCCAGCTTATCCCGCAGGATGAGCAGCAGCAGCACGATCACACCCAGGGAGACAATGAGCATCTGCTGCTGGCCGAAGATCTGGCCCAGAATGATGAGAAATACGATGGTAACCCCAAATCCAAGCAGGGCGGGCAGGTGCCTGCGGTAGGCCTTCCACTGGTCCACGGCGATGACCACAAAGAGGGCGGTCATGGCAAAGTCGATGCCCTTGGTGTCCACCGGGATGAGAGCCCCCGCCACGGCGCCGATCACCGAGCCGATGATCCAGTAGCTCTGATCCAGCAGGGCGATGGCAAAATAAAAGTTTCTGGGGTCCACCCCCACCGGGGCCTGGGCGGAGGAGAGCAGGGCGTAGGTCTCATCGGTGAGGGAGAAGATCATGTAAAATTTCCGCCAGCCCATGCCCCGGAATTTCTCCAGCATGGACAGGCCGTACACCAGATGGCGGAAATTGATGAGCAGGGTCATGAGGGCCACCGTGCCCAGGGAGGCGGCGGTGGCCAGCAGGGTCACCCCCAGGTACTGGCCCGACCCGGCATAGATGGTGAGGGACATGAAAAAGGCCCAGATAAAGTTATAGCCCACGGCCTGGAGCATGAAGCCGAAGGCCATGCCGATGGCCAGATAGCCCATCAGCACCGGCACCGTCACCGGAAAGGCGGCGGACAGGGCTTTGCGGTCCATAGCGTACACTTCCTTTGCGCTGAGATCGAATCCATATTTTACACACTTTAGCGCAGAAAAGCAAGTAGGGCCGGGAATTTTCCTGTTTTTGAAGGAATGCAGGCGGTTTCTCTGCAAAAGAGTTGTGTTTTCCCACTGTGGCGGTATATAATATGGAACAATGTTATGTTGGGACCCACCGGCGTCCCGTTTTGGAGCGAGAAAGATGAAAAAGCTGTTATTTATCTACAATCTGTACGCGGGCAAGGGCACCCTGCGGGGGCGGCTGGCCCCCATTCTGGACGCCCTGACGGAAAAGTGGGATGTGACCGTCCATCCCACCCGTGGGGCGGGGGACGCCACGGCGGTGGCCCGGGACCGGGCGGGGGAGTTTGACCGCATCGTATGCTCCGGCGGCGACGGCACCCTCCACGAGGTGGTGACCGGTCTGATGGAACTGCCTCCCGAGGCGCGGCCCACGGTGGGCTACATACCCGCCGGGTCCACCAACGACTTTGCCAAGAATCTGGAGCTGCCCCGCACCCTGGAGGAGCTGGCGGTAGTGGCGGCGGCAGGAAAGCCCAGGCCGGTGGATGTGGGGAAGTTCAACGATCAGGATTTCCTCTATGTGGCCGCCTTCGGGGCCTTTACCGACCTGTCTTACAACACCCCCCAGCAGTTCAAACACATCTTCGGCCACATGGCCTACCTGATGGGGGTGCTCTCCCGGCTGGGGTCCATCAAGCCTTACTCCATGACAGTGGAGCACGACGGCAAGGTGGAGCTGGGCAGCTACTGCCTGGGGTTTGTGTCCAACACCCACTCCATTGCCGGTATCCAGGCCAATCCCGCCCGGCCCATCGCCCTGGACGACGGCCTGTTTGAGGTGATGCTGGTGCGTCAGCCCAAGACCCTGCTCCAGCTCCAGCGGATCTTGAAGGCCCTCACCAATGTGGAGAGCGACGACAAGGGGCT
The DNA here is from genome assembly GCF_904377885.1 of Flavonifractor sp. An112. Taxonomy (NCBI): domain Bacteria; kingdom Bacillati; phylum Bacillota; class Clostridia; order Eubacteriales; family Oscillospiraceae; genus Flavonifractor; species Flavonifractor sp. An112. Next base: position 16,190 of record NZ_CAJFGT010000023.1, read on the forward strand.
GGTGACCTGCTTCCGGGCCAACAAATTGCGCATCATCAGCGACCAGGATCTGGCCTGGACCCTGGACGGGGAGTACGGCGGGGACCACCGGGTGGTGGAGGTGGCCAACTGCCACCAGGCGGTGACCATCGTATACGGGGCGTAACGCCTGTCCCCACGATTTTATTTTGGAATAAAAGGACTTGGACCTAATATGACGACTTACGACGCTGGAACCTTTGATATTGCTGTGATTGGAGCGGGCCACGCGGGCATTGAAGCTTCGCTGGCCGCCGCCCGGCTGGGCCTGCGTACCCTGTGCTTTACCGTCAATCTGGACGCGGTGGGCAATATGCCCTGCAACCCGGCCATCGGCGGCACCGGCAAGGGCCATCTGGTCCGGGAACTGGACGCCCTGGGCGGAGAGATGGCCAGAGCCGCCGACCAGGCCTGTATCCAGTACCGGCTCCTCAACCGGGGCAAAGGCCCGGCGGTGTGGTCCCTCCGGGCCCAGGCCGACCGCCGCCGGTACCAGGAGGTCATGAAGCACACCCTGGAAAACCAGGACAACCTGTGGGTCAAGCAGGCGGAGGTCACCGATATTCTGACGGAAAACGGCCAGGTCACCGGCGTGCGCACGGTGTACGGCGCAGAATATCAGGTCCGTGCGGTGGTGGTGGCCTCGGGTACCTTCCTGGGAGGCCGCACCATTATCGGCGAGGTGACCCGTGATTCCGGCCCCGACGGCCTGGCCGCCGCCCTGCCCCTGACCGACAGTCTGAAAGGGCTGGGGGTCACCCTCCGCCGGTTCAAGACGGGCACGCCTCCCCGCATCCACGCCCGCAGCGTGGACTTCTCCCAGCTGGAGGTCCAGCCGGGAGACCAGCAGGTGGTGCCCTTCTCCTTTGAGACCAAAACACCCCCGGAAAACAGGGCCATCTGCTGGCTGACCTACACCAATCAAAAAACTCACGACATCATCCGGGCCAACCTGGACCGCTCCCCCCTGTACGACGGCACCATCGAGGGGGTGGGCCCCCGGTACTGCCCCTCCATTGAGACCAAAATCGTCCGCTTCCCTGACAAGGAGCGGCACCAGCTCTTTCTGGAGCCCATGGGGCTGAACACGGAAGAACTGTACCTTCAGGGCTTTTCCTCCTCGCTGCCCGAAGACGTGCAGATCCAGATGCTCCACACCATTCCCGGCCTGGAGCACGCCGAAATGACCCGGCCCGCCTACGCCATCGAGTACGACTGCGTAGACCCCACCGAGCTGCTGCCCACCCTGGAGCACAAGAAGGTAAGGGGGCTTTACGGCGCGGGCCAGTTTAACGGCTCCTCCGGCTATGAGGAGGCCGCCGTCCAGGGCTTTGTGGCAGGTGTGAACGCCGCCCTGAAGCTGCTGGGGCGGGACCCCCTCATCCTGCGGCGGGACCAGGGGTACATCGGGGTGCTCATCGACGACCTGGTGACCAAGGGCACCAACGAGCCCTACCGGATGATGACCTCCCGCACCGAGTACCGGCTGCTCCACCGGCAGGACAACGCCGACCGGCGGCTGTGCCCCATCGGCCACGCCATCGGGAACGCATGGCGGCGGTGGAGGAGAAATACGCCGCCGTGGACCGTGAGATACGCCGCCTCACCCACACCGGCACGGCGGAGGGCCGTCTGGTGGACCTGCTGCGCCGACCGGAGAATACTTACCACAGTCTGGCCGCGGTGGACCCCAACCGCCCGGAGTTATCCACAGAAGTGACTGAGGCGGTGGAAATCTCGGTAAAATATCAGGGGTACATCGACCGGCAGCTGCGGCAGGTGGCCGAGCAGCGGAAGATGGAGGACAGGCCCCTGCCTGCCGACCTGGACTACCTGTCCATGGAGGGCCTGCGGCTGGAGGCCCGGCAGAAGCTGGACCAGATCCGGCCTTTGAACCTGGGCCAGGCCTCCCGCATTTCCGGCGTCAGCCCGGCGGATATCGCGGTGCTGATGGTGGCCCTGGAGAAATAAGGAGTTTATATGGAAAAAATCGTTCTGGGCCTGTCCGGCGGGGTGGACTCCGCCGTGGCGGCCAGCCTGTTGAAGGAGCAGGGCTTTGCCGTCACCGGCCTCTACCTGGACATCGGCCTGGGGGGCACCGGAGCTGAGGACGCCGCCGCGGTGGCGGAGCGCCTGTCCATCCCCTTTGAGGTGGCCGACATCCGGGCCGATCTGGAGGAGCAGGTGTGCGCCCCCTTTGCCGCCGCCTATCAGAGCGGCCGCACGCCCCTGCCCTGCGCCCTGTGCAACCCCACGGTGAAATTCCCCGCCCTCTTCCGGCTGGCTGACAAAATCGGGGCCCGCTATGTTTCCACCGGACACTACGCCAATGTGGAAAACGGGGTGCTGAAAAAGGGGAGACCCGCCAACGATCAGTCCTATATGCTGGCCCGATTGACCAGAGAACAATTACAGAGAGTTATTTTTCCGCTTGGAAATTACGAAAAGACAGAGGTTCGGGCCCTGGCCCACAACTTCGGCATTCCCGTGGCCGACAAACCGGACTCCATGGAGATCTGCTTCATCCCCGACGGAGACTACGCCGCCTGGCTGGACCGCCGTGGGTTTTCCACACCGGATGGCAATTTTGTGGACAAAGAGGGCAAGGTACTGGGCCGCCACAAGGGGGTCCACCACTACACCCTGGGCCAGGGGAGAGGGCTGGGTGTCTCCGGCCCCCACCGGTACTTCGTCACCGCCCTGCGGCCCGCTACCCGCGAGGTGGTACTGTCCGACGGCTCCGACCTGGGCAAGTCCACCGTGTTTGGCTCTTCCCCCAACTGGATCGGGGTGGAGGGGCTGACGGAACCTCTGGAGGTCACCGTCCGCCTGCGCCACTCCCGCACCCAGGCGGAGGGCATCCTCTATCCCCACGAAAACGGGGTACGCATCGAGATGAAGGACCCCGCTCGTGCCCCCACGCCAGGCCAGCTGGCGGTGTTCTATCTGGGGGACACGGTAGCCGGGTCCGCCTGGATCGAGGGGGCCATGTGATGATGCCCCACAAAGGAGGGAAACCCTGTGGAAAACACGCCGCTGTATGACGCCCTGACTTCTTTCGCGGCTCAAAATCCCCTGCGGATGCATATGCCCGGCCATAAGGGCAAGCCCCTGTTGGGGCTGGACAATCTGGCCGCCATCGACTTCACCGAACTGCCCCCCACCGGCAACCTGTTTGACGGAGGCGGGGCCATCGGGGAGGCTGAGGAACTGTGGGCAGAGGTATTCCACATGGACAGCTGCCTCTTTCTCACCGGCGGCTCCACCCAGGGAGTGCTGGCCGCCCTCACTCTGGCCTGCAACCCGGGGGACACCGTACTGCTGGACCGGGGAAGCCACCGCTCGGCCTACAATGCTCTGGCCCTGCTGGACTTAAAGCCGGTGTACCTGGACCGGCCCTGGCTGGACCAGGCGGGGGTGACCGGTCCCATTTCCCCGGAAAGGGTGGAGGAGCTGCTGGAGTCCAACCCGGAGATCAAGGCCTTGTGTCTCACCTCTCCTACTTACTACGGCGTTCTGTCCGACCTGCCCGCTCTGGCAGAAGTGATGCACCGCCGCGGTGGCGTGCTGGTGGTGGACGGAGCCCACGGGGCCCATCTGCCCTTTCTGGGGGATTACGGGCTGAATGCCGCCGATCTGCTGGTGGTGTCCGCCCACAAGACCCTGCCCGCCCCGGGACAGACCGCCCTGTTGTTCTCTAACGGCACCTTCTCTCACGCCGACCTGCGGCGGGCGGGAAGCATCTACGGCTCCTCCAGCCCCTCCTATGCCATGATGGCCGCACTGGACCTGTGCCGGGCCCATATGCTGGAGGGAGGGGCGGATGCCTACCGCAAAACGGCGGAGGAAGTGGACCGGCTGCGGAATACCTTCCCCGCCCTCACGGAGGAAGTGGCCCCTCTGGACCCCACCCGGCTGGTGGTGTGCGCCCCCGACGGCTACGCCGCCCAGGATGCTCTGGAGGGGCGCAACGTATGGCCCGAGATGGCCGACGGAGGCCATGTGGTGTTCATCCCCACCTGTGCCGACAGCCCTGAGGACTTTACAAGGCTGGAGGAGGCTCTGAGGCAGGTGGATCTGGGGCCATGCCCCGGTTATCCCGCCCCACCGGAGCCGCCGGAGATGGTGCTTACCCCCCGGCAGGCCCTCTTTGCACCCCGGAAAAGTCTCCCCCTGGAACAGGCGGAGGGACAGGTGGCCGCCTGCCAGGTAGCCCCTTATCCCCCAGGGGTTCCCGTCATTGCGCCGGGGGAGCGGGTGGACAAAAAAAGTATCGCATATTTGAAACAAATAGGTTATAATACACTGGAAGATGTTTCTGTGGCCGTCCTGTGAAAAGCGGCCTCAGCGCCGGACTTCCGGCATCTTTGAGCAGGAGGGATACCCATGAAACTGGTTCTGGCTATCATCAATCACGACGACGCCAACACTGTCACTCAGGCCCTGACCAAGAAGGGCTTTTCGTCCACCAAGCTGGCCACCACCGGCGGCTTTCTGATGGCGGGCAACGTAACCATCCTCATCGGCGTGGATGAGGAGAAGGTGCAGAACGTCATCGACATCATCAAGGAGCACTCCCACTCCCGCAAGCAGATGATCCCCACCACCACCGAGATGAGCTACGGCTACTATCCCAGTATGCCCGTGGAGGTTGTGGTAGGCGGCGCCACCATCTTTGTGGTGGACATCGAGCGATTCGAGCGGGTATAAGATGGACCTTTCCTTATTGGCAGGCAATTCCCCTCTCAAGCGGCAGCTCTCCCTGGAGACTGCCCGGCGGGGACTGTCCCACGCCTATATCATCAGCGGGCCGGCGGGGTCGGGCAAGCGCACCCTGGCCGGCCTGCTCTCCGCTGCCCTGGTATGCACCGGCGGCGGGGAGGTCCCCTGCATGGCCTGCTCCGGCTGTAAAAAGGCCCTGGGCCACATCCACCCCGACGTGATCCACGCCGGAGGGGAGGGGGACGAGCTCAACGTGGCCCGCATCCGGGCCATCCGCAACGACGCCTACATCAAGCCCAACGAGGCCCCCCGGAAGGTGTACATCCTGGAGGGGGCCCAGAACATGAAGGACCCCAGCCAGAACGCGCTGCTCAAGCTGCTGGAGGAGGGTCCGGCCTACGCCGCCTTTCTGCTGCTCACCGACAACGCCGCCGCCCTGCTGTCCACAGTGCGCTCCCGGTGCGAGGTACTGGCTCTCTCCCCGGTGACGGTACAGGATGCGGAGACCTGGCTGACCGCCCGGTACCCCGACCGCTCCCCGGCGGAGATTGCCAATGCCGCCGCCCGATGCGAGGGCATTCTGGGCCGGGCGGTGGACCAGCTGGAGGGCAAGGCCGCCGACGGCAAGGCTCTGGAGGGTGCGGCAGCCCTGCTGGAGCGCTTCTGTGCCAAGGACGAGCTGGCCCTGCTGGAGTTCTGCGCCGGACTGGAGCGGGACAAGTGGGACCGGGATTCCCTCAACGCTCTGCTGGATGAGTTTTTGCTGCTGGTGCGGGACTGCCTGGTGTGTGCCGCCGGGGCCCTCCATGAGAGCGACCCCCGCCGCCGGACGCTGGCAGAAAAGGGGGCCAAGGCCTTGTCCCCCAAGGCCCTGACTGGGGCCGCCGCCCTGACGGAGCAGCTGCGCACCGCCTGCGGCTTCTATGTGGGCCCCGGCCATATGGCCGGTTGGCTGGGGGCGGGACTGGCCCAGCTGTGCCGGTAAATCCGGCCCCAACATTTCCAATTTGGAGGTAACCATGACCGAGATCATCGGCGTCCGCTTCAAAAGCGGAGGCAAGCAATATTATTTCGATCCCCAGGGACAGCAGGTCGCGCCCGGTCAGGGGGTCATCATTGAGACCTCCCGGGGCCTGGAGTACGGCGAGTGCGCCCAGGGCAACACCATGGTGGAGGATGAAGAGGTGGTGCAGCCCCTCCGCCCCATGGTGCGCATCGCCACCGACAAGGACCTGGAGACGGTGGAGAAGAACCACGAGAAGGAGAAGAAGGCCTTCACCATCTGCCAGGAGAAGATCGCCGCCCACGGGCTGGACATGAAGCTGGTGGAGGTGGAGTACAACTTCGAGGGCAACAAGATCCTTTTCTTCTTTACCAGCGACGGCCGGGTGGACTTCCGTGCCCTGGTGAAGGATCTGGCCGGGGTGTTCCACGCCCGCATTGAACTGCGGCAGATCGGCGTCCGGGACGAGGCCAAAATGCTGGGCGGCCTGGGCATCTGCGGCCGGCCCCTGTGCTGCGCCTCCTTTTTGGACGAGTTCCAGCCGGTGTCCATCAAGATGGCCAAGACCCAGAACCTGTCCCTCAACCCCACCAAGATCTCGGGCACCTGCGGTCGGCTCATGTGCTGCCTGAAATACGAGCAGGAGGCCTATGAGGACGCGGTCCACCGGATGCCCAAGAACGAGTCCTTTGTGGAGACCCCCGAGGGAGCGGGCAACGTGTGTCAGGTGGACCTGCTGAAGGAGACGGTAAAGGTACGGCTGGACAGCGCCCCCGAGACCCCCAAGTGCTTCCACAACTGCGAGCTGCGGGTGATCCGCAACGGCAAGGGCAAGCGGCCGGAGGAGTATGTGGAGCCCCCCGCCCAGGAGCTGGCCAAGCTGCGGAAGGTGACCCCTGTGGAGGAACCCCGCATCCTGACCGGCAGCATCAGCGCCGCCCTGGCCGGACTGAGCGCGGCTGCTGAGGAGGAGGGTTCCTCCGCTCAGGAATCCCGCCGGAGCCGCAGCCGCCGCCGGAAGAGCGGCGGGGAGCAGCAGTCTCAGCCCCAGAACAGGAAAGAGGAGGCCAAGCCGGCCCAAAAGGCCGGCCAGCCCAAGGCTCCCAGGGGAGAGGGCAAGCCCCGGCCTGAGAGCAGGCCCAAGACCCAGGAGAAGCCTGCGCCTGAAAAACCCGCCGCCGAGGGCGGACAGGCCAACGCCGCTGGGGAGAAGAAGCGGCCCCGCCGCCGGTATCACCGCCGTCCCCGTGGGGACAAGCCCCAGAATCCCAATCCCCAATAAAACAGAACGGGCGGCCAAAAGGCCGCCCGTTTTTTGGAGGTATGCGCTATGACAGAACTGGAAAAGATGATTGCCGGTGAACTGTACAACGCCGAGGTCCCCGATCTGCAGGCCATGCGGACCCGGGCGGCTCAGCTGTGCCACCAGCTGGAACAGCTCTCCCCCACGGAAGGAGAGGCCCGCCTGGCCTTGCTGAAGGAGCTGCTGGGCAAGACCGGGGAGCATCTCACCATCAACCACGGCTTCAAGTGCGACTACGGCTCCAACATCACGGTAGGGGAGCACTTTTACGCCAACTACAATCTGGTAGTGCTGGACTGCGCCCCGGTGGTCTTTGGGGAGAACGTGTTCATCGCCCCCAACTGCGGGTTCTACACCGCCGGTCATCCGATGGACTGGCCCACCCGCAACAGCGGCCTGGAATTTGCCAAACCCATCACCGTGGAGGACAACGTATGGATTGGCGGCAACGTGACGGTACTGCCCGGCGTCACCATCGGCAGCGGATCGGTGATCGGCGCGGGCAGCGTGGTGGTCCATGACATTCCCTCCAATGTGGTGGCGGTGGGCAATCCCTGCAAGCCGGTGCGGGCCATTGAGAACCCCTCCGTCTGAGAATGCGGGCGACCATAAAGGTCGCCCCTACAAGCGAAAAAAGTCCCTGAGCCATAGGCTCAGGGACTTTTTTCAGCCTCGCAGAGTTCCACCGCCCGCAGGCGGTGGAATCAAATCAAAATTCGTCCTTTCCGGGGACATGAGCCTCGGAAAGGACTCTTCTCATGAGGAATGGGGTGACAATTTCGTCAGAAATCGAACCTCATTCCTCATGCAGCCCCCTGACGGGAAAGACCCGCAGGGTCTTTTTCGTCAAATTTTTTTACCGGTGCTCGCCCCGGCTGTAGGCCACCACGGTCCGGCGGTTGGGCTCGGTACCGATGGAGTAGGTGGTCACATCGGGGGTATCCTGCAGGGCGGTGTGGATCACATGGCGCTCGTAGGCGTTCATGGGCTCCAGGGTCACGTTGCGGCGGTACTTGACCACCTTGCCAGCCACCTTGTGGGCCAGACGGATGAGGGACTCCTCACGCTTGGCCCGGTAACCCTCGGCGTCCACGTGGATGCGGACACGCTTGGACTGGCCGTGGTTGACGGCGTAGCCGGTGAGCTGCTGGATGGCGTCCAGGGTCTCGCCCCGGCGGCCGATGAGACCGCCCAGGTCCTGGCCCACCAGCTCCACCTGATAGGTGCCGTTCTCGTCCATTTTGATCACCGGCTTGGCCTGGGCCCCCATGTGGGACAGCAGGCCGGTGAGGAAGGCGTCGATCTGCTCCGCCTTGTCCCCCTGAGCGGGGGCGGCAGCGGACTGGGCCGCGGGAGCCTCAGCCTCCACCACGGGGGCGGGCTTCTCCTCCTTGACAGGCTCGGCCACAGGAGCGGCGGGGACCTCCTCCACAGGGGCGGGGGTCTCGGGCTCGTCGGGAGCCTCGTAGGTTACTTTCACTTTAGCGGGACAGCTGCCGATCCCCAGGAAGCCGGACTTGGCCCGCTCCAGGACCTCCACAGATACCTCGTCCCGATCCATGCCCAGCTTCTGCAGGGCGGCCTCGATGGCGGCCTCCTCGCTCTTGCCGGTGCTCTCGATCCATTTCAGCATTTTGGGTATCTCTCCTTATGAATCCACGGCAGGTGCCGTTATTCCTTGGTCTCGCCGTCACCGGCGGCAGGGGTGTCAGCGGCAGAGGTGTCAACCTGGGGAGCGGCCTCCAGAGCGGGGGCCTCCTCCACCGCGGCAGTCTCCTGCACAGGGGCGGCCTTGTCCGGCTTTCTGCCGAAAATGGGGGCCTCGCCGGGATAGCAGGTGGGGCCGTCCTCACTGTAGCGGTAGGGATCATAGGCACGGCCGCGGGCATACTGACGCAGACCCACACAGCTGTACTCCTTCACGATGCCGGGGATCTTCTCCTCGTCCTCGTGCTTCTTCTCGGCCTTTTTCTTCTTGCCCTTGTTGAGCTTCTCTTCCTCGATGCGGCGGGCGCGCTCCTCGGCCTTGCGGCGGCGCTCCTCCTTCTCCTCTTCCTTCTCCTGCTGCTCGCGCTCGGCCTGCTTGCGGGCGGCCTCCTCGTAGTCCTTCTTCAGGATACGGCTGCACAGGAACTCCTGGATCATACTCAGCACGTTGTTGGCCACCCAGTAGAGACACAGGGCGGCAGGCATGGCAAAGCCGATCCACAGGGAGATCAGGGGGGAGATGATAAGCATGGTCTTGGCGGTGCCATTGTTGGCCGCCTGGGCGCTCTGCTTATTGATGGCGTTGGTCTTCATGGAGATCAGGGAGAAGAACACGCCGGACACAGCGGAGATCACCGGCAGCAGGAACAGGCCGAAGCCGCCGGCAATGGTCCAGAACTGAAGCTGAGGCACCTGGGACAGGTCCACCAGACCAAACAGGCTGAAGTTGATGGAGAACACGTTGGCGCCCACGCCGCCAGCGGCGGTGACCGCCTGCTGGACCGCGGCCAGATTGTCCGCATTGATGAGGGAGGCCAGGTACAGCTGGTTATAGCCGCTGTTGGTAAAGGTATCGGTGGCCTCCTTGATCCAGCCCATGTCCACGGCGTGGGTACTCCAACCCACGGCCTGGGCAATGGCATTGAGGGAATTGGCGTCGTTGATGCCCATCATGTAGTGGATGGGCTCGCGGATGATGGGGTAGAGGATCATCAGGATGATCAGGGGGATGAAGGACCACAGGCAGCCGCCCATGGGATTGACCTTCTCCTTCTGATACAGCTTCTGGACCTCCAGATTATAGCGCTGCCGGTCTTTGCCGTACTGCTTCTGCAGCTTCTGCATCTGGCCCTGGAGAATGTTCATCTGGATCATGCTGCGCTTGCCCTTCAGGGAGAGGGGGAAGAGCACCACCTTGACCACCAGGGCAAAGAACACCAGAGCCAGGCCATAGCTGCCGCAGAAGCTGTAAAAAGCCTTCAGCAGCCACGCAAAGGGGGTGAGGATAATTTCCATTTGTGCGCCTCCAAGTTACATTGTCTTGCCGTTACGGCACGGGGTCGTACTCGATGGATTCCTGCTTATGGAAGGGCTGACATTTGAGAATACGGCGAATGGCCAAAAAGCCCCCCTTGAGCGCACCGTATTTCTCCACCGCCTCCAGCGCATACTGGGAGCAGGTGGGGATAAAACGGCAGCAGGGGGGACGGGCAGGGGAGATATGCTTGCGGTAAAACCGAATGAGAGCGAGCAGAAGGCGCTTCAATTCAGGCCTCCTCCTTTCGGAGCAGACCCAGCTTGTCCGCCAGAGAGAGGAGACTGCGCTCCACCTCCCGGTACCGGCTGTGGCCGGCCCGGACACGGGCCACCACCACCAGGTCGTACCCCGGCAGAAAGCGGTCCTCATGGATGCGGTAGGCCTCCCGGATGCGGCGGCGGGTGCGGTTGCGCACCACCGCCTTGCCCACCTTCACCCCCACGGTGATGCCCAGACGGCTGCGGGGGGAGTTGTTCTTCCGGCAATAGAGTGCAAGACAGGGATTGACCGCGCTCTTACCCTTGCTGTAAAGGCGGCGGAACACATGATTTTGCTTCAGGGATACGGTGTGCTCCACGGCGGTCCTCCTTTCCCGGTCCAAACTTCCGTATGCTGCGCAGGGGCGGTGGGAAAAGCTCCCCCGCCCCTATGAAATGCCCTATTCCATTTGCGGACCCATCAGTGGGTCAGACGGGCGCGGCCCTTCGCGCGGCGGCGAGCCAGGACCTTGCGGCCGTTGGCGGTACGCATACGCTTACGGAACCCGTGCTCCTTGGAGCGCTGGCGCTTCTTGGGCTGATAGGTACGAACCATGTTGGGACACCTCCTGTACAAAAATCAAGCGGGTTGCCCCGCCCACCACAACAGCCTTTCGGCTGCGGTCGTCAAACAAAACTGCTTTACACCATAGCAGTTTACATGATGCACATGGTATTATAGCCTATTTCAAAATGGGCTGTCAACCACTAATTTGGTTTCTTTTTTGGTTTTTTTCTGGGTCCGGTAGGGAAATACCATATCTTGTGGCCCCTGTTGAGCACACCCCCACGCATAAGCCCTTCTGCCCTATTTTTTTGAGGCTCTGGGTAGAGGCGGCCGTTCCGGATGCCCGCCGGCCACCGTCAGACTGTGTGGAAACCTGTGTGGAAAAGTAGTTTCTTTTTATAATTGTATCGTTGCTTTCCACAGGGTGATTTGCTATAATGGTATGCGTTAAATTATCTGTACTCCCGCCGCTGGCGGCAGCATCCACGACCCAGGTCTTGAAAGCCCAGGCTTTCAAGGTCTTGTTTTGCTGCGCCCACAGCGGCCATCTATTCTACAAAAGAGGTGGTCTTTCCGTGAATCTACCGGCCGATCTCTGGGCCAAGGTCCTCTCCCTGATGGAGGGGGAGATGACAGCCACCGCCATCAACACCTGGTTTGACGACGCCACCCCCGTGGCGCTGGAGTCCAACCGGTTTGTGCTCCACACCCCCACCAACTTCAAGCGGGATATCATCAACTCCCGCTACATCCCCAACATCCAGAAGGCCCTCCATGAGCTGTTCTCCTCCGACTTTGAGGTTGTGGTGCTGGGAGAGGGGGAGCTGGAGGGCTACGGCAAGAAGAAGGTGGACGACGTCTTCCTCCCCGGCACCGAGGAATATACCTTCGAGCGCTTTGTGGTGGGCGCCTCCAACAAGTTTGCCCACGCCGCCGCCCTGGCGGTGGCCGAGCAGCCCGCCCAGACCTACAACCCCCTGTTCATCTACGGCGAGTCCGGCCTGGGCAAAACCCACCTGCTCTACGCCATCGCCCACAAGATCCATCAGTCCCACCCCGATTACCGCATCGTGTATATCAAGGGCGACTCCTTCACCAACGAGCTGATCCAGGCCATCCGGGAGGGCCGCAACCCGGAGTTCCGGGAAAAGTACCGCTCCGCCGACGTGTTCCTCATGGACGACGTGCAGTTTATTGCCGGCCGTGAGTCCACCCAGGAGGAGATGTTCCACACCTTCAACACCCTGTACGAGGCCAAGCGGCAGATCGTGTTCACCGCCGACCGCCCCCCCAAGGAGATGCTGCGGCTGGATGACCGGCTGCGTACCCGGTTCGAGTGGGGTCTGCCCGTGGACATCCAGCCCCCCGACTATGAGACCCGGGTGGCCATCATCAAGACCAAGGCCATCCGCCGGGGCATGAACCTGCCCGATCCCGTCCTCCAGTATATCGCCGAGAACATCACCTCCAATGTGCGGCAGATCGAGGGCACCGTCAACAAGATCCTGGCCTTCCAGGAGCTGATGGGGGAGAGCGTGGACGTGGACACCGTCACCCGGGCCGTCCGGGATATGTTCAAGGACAAGGCGGAGTTCCTCCCCTCGCCGGAGATCATCATTGATGAGGTCAGCAAGTTCTACAACATCGACGAGGAGGCCCTCCGGGGCCAGGGCCGCACCAAGGACACCGCGCTGGCCCGCCAAATCGCCATGTATCAGATCCGCCGCATGACCAACCTGTCTCTGAAGGAGATCGGCAAGGAGTTTGACAACCGGGACCACACCACTGTCATGCACTCCATTGACCGCATCGAGAAATTGACCAAGCAGAGCCCCGAAATTGCAGAAGTCATCAAGGACATCAACGCCAACATCAACGCCCGGTATGAATAAGGCTGAATGGCGTATGAATATTCCTGCATAAATATGAATGAAACTGGATTCCGACTGGAAATCCGGTTTCCAGACCGCCTTCCACATTTCCACCCTCTTTCGGGGATATGTGGAAAAGGGAATGTGGAAAACTTTTTTGCTCCTTTTCCCCTGTGGAAACCCCCTCTTTTTTGTCCACACCCCCTGTGGACGGGCCAAACCATGGGTCACAAGGAGTTTCGCCACTTTTCCACAATGTTTTCTCCTACGGCTTACTATTACGAACTATATCCCTCCTCTCTCCGGAGGAGCGCGAGAGATCCCGGGGAGCCCTTTCTCTCCCCACGAAACGGAGGACCGAACAAATATGAAATTTTCCTGCGAAAAAGCCCTGCTGCAATCCGCCATCTCCACCGCCTCCCGTGCCGTTTCCCCCAAGAGCTCCATTCCCGCTCTGGAGGGCATTCTGCTGGAGGCCGGACAGGAGCTGCGCCTCACCGGCTACAATCTGGACACCGGCATCCGCACCATCGTCCCTGCCGACATCAGCGAAACCGGCACCCTGGTGCTGGCCGCCCGGCTCTTCGGCGAGATCATCCGGAAGCTGCCTGACGACATCGTCACCTTCCAGACCGACAACTATATGGTCCACATCACCTGTGGACCCAGTGAGTTCAACATCCTGGGCACCGACCCGGAGGAGTTCCCCGAGCTGCCCACGGTGGAATATCAGAACTCCCTTACCCTGTCCCAGTCCAAGCTGAAATCCATGATTTCCCAGACCATTTTCGCCGTCAGCGACAACGAGAGCCGCCCGGTCCACACCGGTTCCCTCTTTGAGGCCGACGAAAACGGCCTCACCGTGGTGTCGGTGGATGGCTTCCGGCTGGCCCTCCGCCACGAGGCCATTGACAAGAAGGACGGCGCTCCGGAATTCTCCTTTGTTGTCCCCGGCTCCGCCCTGTCCGAGGTGGAAAAAATCTGCACCGACTGTGACGAGCCGGTGTCGGTGACCCAGGGCGCCCGGCACGTCATGTTCAAGGCCGGCTCCACCATGCTGGTGACCCGCCGGCTGGAGGGTGAGTTTTTGGCCTACCGCCAGGCCATCCCCCGCAGCAACGACATCTGTCTGGAGGGCGAGACCCGGGCGCTGCTGTCCTCCATTGAGCGCGTGTCCCTCATCATCACCGAAAAGCTGAAATGTCCCCTGCGGTGCGTGTTTGAGGACGGTTTGATGAAGATTTCCACCAAAACCGCCATCGGCGACGCCTACGACCAGTGCCCCGTCACCGGCGACGGCAAGGGTCTGGAGATCGGCTTCAACAACAAGTACCTGATGGACGCCCTCAAGGCCGCCCCCGCCGACAAGGTGCGGCTGGAGCTGTCCACCAGCGTGTCCCCCTGTGTCATCCTGCCCACAGAGGGGGAGGAGAATTTCCTGTATATGGTACTGCCCGTTCGCCTGAAGGCGGGGGAATAACGGGCGGGCGGCCATAAAGGCCGCCCCTACCGTAAAAAAGATCGTAGGGGCGACCCTTGTGGTCGCCCGTAAACCCTCAGAAAGTGAGGAAAAACACCTTGGAACTGCATCCTTACCTGCATAAGGTTCAATTTTATGAGACCGACGGCATGAGCATCGTCCACCATGAAAATTATATCCTTTGGATGGAGGAGGCCCGTACCGACTTTATGGACCAGATCGGCTGGAGCTACCATATGGCAGTGGACGCGGGCATCGACTTTGCCGTTACCGACGTGAGCTGCAAGTACCGCTCCATGACCCGGTTTGGGGAGACGGTAGCCATCCACATGGCGGTGGAGTCCCTGTCTCCCGCCAAAATGCAGCTGTCCTACAAGATGGTCAACGCCGACACCGGGGAGCTGCGGGCGGAGGGCACCTCCGGCCACTTCTTCTATGACCGGGCCAAGGCCCGGCCGGTGGCGCTGAAACGGGCCCTGCCCGACCTGTGGGAACTGCTGCAATCCCTGCACGAAGAAGGGAGAAATTCGGAAGTATGAAGACCATTCAGTCCAAAATCACAACGGAATTTATCAAACTGGAATCCCTGCTGAAATTTGAGGGTCTGGTGGAGACCGGCGGGGAGGCCAAGGAGCGCATCCAGGACGGAGAGGTCCAGGTCAACGGCGAGGTGTGCACCATGCGGGGCAAGAAGCTGCGCCCCGGCGACGTGGTCACCCTGGATGACCTGCGCGTAGAAGTTTTATGATCGTAAAGTCGGTCTGCCTGGACTTTTTTCGCAATTATCTTCACTTTGAGGGGAGCTTTTCTCCCAACGTCAATGTGATCTGGGGGGAGAATGCCCAGGGCAAGACCAATCTGCTGGAGGGCATCGCCTACCTGTCCACCGCCTCCTCCCACCGGGCCCGGTACGACCGGGAGCTGATCCAGATGGGGGTGGACCACGCCTTTGTGAAGGCGGAGGTCTTTTCCCGGGGGCGGGACTTCACCCTGGAGGCCAAGCTGGGCCGGGGGGTGCGGCGGCAGCTCTTCTCCAACGGCGTGAAATTAAAGACCGCCGGGGAGCTGGCGGGGGTACTCAACACCGTGCTCTTTTGCCCGGAAGATCTGTGGCTTATCCGGGAGGGGGCCGCGGTGCGCCGCCGGTTCCTGGACGACTGCATCTGTCAGCTGCGGCCCCGCTATGCCGAGGCTTTGGCGGAATACCGGCGTCTTTATGAACATAAGACCCGGATTCTGCGGGACTGGGAGGAGCATCCCTCGCTGCTGGACACTCTGGACGAGTTCAATCTGCGCATGGCCCAGACCGGGGCCATGCTCATCCACTACCGGGCCTACTTCATCAAGCGGCTCCGGGAGGTGACGCCTCCCATCCACCGGGATTTCTCCGGCGGACGGGAGGAGCTGGGGCTGAGCTACCAGACGGTGAGCACCATCGATGATCCATTGGCCCCCACCCGTACCCTGCTGGAGCAGCTGCTGAAACATCAGGACTCCCACCGGAAGGCGGAGCTGGAGGCCCGGCAGTGCCTGTCGGGGCCCCACAAGGACGATTTGGTGGTGGAACTGGACGGGGTGAGCGCCAAAACCTTCGCCTCCCAGGGCCAGACCCGGACGGCGGCATTGTCCCTCAAGCTGGCTTCCCGGGAAATCTTCTTTCAGGAGACGGGGGAGTGGCCGGTGCTGCTGCTGGACGACGTACTGTCCGAGCTGGACCACCGGCGGCAGGAGTTCGTTTTGAAGCGGATTACCGGCGGTCAAGTCTTTATCACCTGCTGCGAGGAAATGAGCCTGGACCGGCTGGGGGAGGGCAAGACCTTCCACATTCACAACGGCATACTGGTGGGATGACAAACCGGCCCGTGATACAGATCAGATTCAGGAGAACACTATGATACTTTTGATCCTTGCCCTGGTCCCCCTGGTGGGGGGCTTTCTGCTGGAATTTCTGGTGTGCCAGTTTACCCGGAAGGGAAGCAAGCTGTGGAAGCTGATCCCTCCGGTGGCTGCCGTTCTGGTGACAGCCGCCATTGTGGTCCACCGGCTCAACCTGTGGGAGGCGGATACCTCCCCGGTGACCCAGCTGCTCTTCATTCCCGGCCTGCCCGCCCTGGGCTTCTTTGTGGGGCTCTTTCTGGGCTGGAAGCTGTACCGCTGGCTGTGGCGGCCCAAAATCGTCCGGGACAAGAAGGAGGGCAAGTAGATGTATCTGCACATCGGTCAGAACGTGGTGGTGCCCTTTGGAGATGTGGTGGGGCTCTTCGATCTGGACAACACCTCCTCCTCCCACCTGACCCGGTCCTTTCTGGAGCGGGCGGAAAAGGAGGGGCGGCTGGTCAACGTGTCCGACGATCTGCCCCGCTCTTTTGTGCTGTGCGCCCGGCGGGAGGGGCCGCCGGTGGTTTACCTGTGCCAGCTCTCCGCCGCCACTCTGCTGCGCCGGGCGGAGAACAACAGTTTTGAATAAAAAAATTTGGGGTATGGCCGCTCTCACAGAGCCATACCCAACCTATGGTTAATCTAGCGGAGGTTATTATGTCTGACGAGTTAGAATTGGAACTGAACACCACCCAGGTGGAGCATGAGTACGGCGGCTCCGAGATCCAGGTGCTGGAGGGTCTGGAGGCCGTCCGCAAGCGCCCCGGTATGTATATCGGCTCCACCAGCGAGTCCGGCCTGCATCACCTGGTGTACGAGATCGTGGACAACTCCATCGACGAGGCCCTTGCCGGTTACTGTGATGAGATCACCGTCGCCATTGGGGAGGGTGACATCATCACCGTGGTGGACAACGGCCGCGGTATCCCCGTGGACATCCAGCCCCAGACCGGCCTGCCCGCCCTGGAGGTGGTATTCACCATCCTGCACGCCGGCGGCAAGTTCGGCGGCGGCGGCTACAAGGTGTCCGGCGGCCTCCACGGCGTGGGCGCCAGCGTGGTCAACGCCCTGTCCGAGTGGCTGGAGGTCCGGGTCCACAAGGAGGGCAAGATCTACGAGATGAAGTTCTCCCGGGGCAAGGTGACCCAGCCCATGCAGGTGGTGGGGGACACCGACCGCCACGGCACCGAGGTGGTGTTCAAGCCCGACCCCGAGATGTTCGAGGTCACCGAGTATAACTACGAGACCCTCCACACCCGGATGCGGGAGGAGGCCTTCCTCAACGCCGGCCTGAAGATCCACACCATCGACAACCGCCCCGGCAAGGAGCAGAGCGACACCATGCACTACGCCGGCGGTATCCGGGAGTTCGTGTCCTACATCAACCGCTCCAAGGACCCCATCCACCCCGACGTGATCTATATGGCGGGGCAGAAGGAGGACTCCATGGCGGAGGTGGCCTTCCAGTACAACGACGGCTACAACGAGACCATCGTCTCCTTCGCCAACAACGTCCACACCCCCGAAGGCGGTATGCACGAGGAGGGCTTCAAGCGTGCCCTCACCACCGTGCTCAACAACTACGGCAAAAAAATGAAGATCCTCAAGGACGAGGACAAGGTGTCCGGCGAGGACTGCCGGGAGGGCATCGCCTGCGTCATCTCCGTCAAGCTCACCGAGGCCCAGTTCGAGGGCCAGACCAAAGCCAAGCTGGGCAACGCCTCCATCCGTACCCTGGTGAACAACATCGTCACCGAGAAGCTGTCCGAGTACCTGGAGGAGAACCCCGCCGTGGGCAAGGCTATTCTGGAGAAGGCCCTCATGGCCAACCGGGCCCGTGAGGCCGCCCGCAAGGCCAGAGAGTCCATCCGCCGCAAGACCGCCCTGGGCGGCGCCGCCATGCCCGACAAGCTGCGGGACTGCAACGAGGTCAACCCCGAGCTCACCGAGCTGTACATCGTGGAGGGCGACTCCGCAGGCGGCTCGGCCACCCAGGGCCGGGACAGCCGCTTCCAGGCCATCCTCCCCCTGTGGGGCAAGATGCTCAACGTGGAGAAGGCCCGGGCCGACAAGGTGTACGGCAACGACAAGCTGACCCCCGTCATCACCGCCCTGGGCGCCGGCATCGGGGACGACTTCGACCTGGACAAGCTGCGCTATCACAAGATCATCATCATGGCCGATGCCGATGTGGACGGCTCCCACATCCGCACCCTGCTGCTGACCTTCTTCTTCCGCTTCATGCGGCCCCTCATTGAGCACGGCTACGTCTATGCCGCCGTGCCTCCGCTGTACAAGCTGACCCGGGGCAAGACCACCCGGGTGGCCTTTGACGATATCGAGCGGGAAAAGATCGCCGCCGAGCTCCGGGGCGACAACCCCAACGCCAAGGTGGATATCTCCCGGTATAAGGGCCTGGGCGAGATGAACCCCCATGAGCTGTGGGAGACCACCATGGACCCGGAGCGGCGCACCCTCAAGCGCATCGAGCTGGACGACGCCGTGCTGGCCGACCAGACCTTCACCGTCCTCATGGGAGAGAAGGTGGAGCCCCGGAAGGAGTTCATCGAACGCAACGCCAAGTACGCGGTGAATTTGGACTATTAAGGGATGGTCGGGCGACCATAAAGGTCGCCCCTACACGGCCCTGACGTAGGGGCGGCCCTTGCGGCCGCCCGCCGTGAACCACCCTATCATAAAGATTGAGAGGCAACAGCATGAGCAAAAAGCCACAGTACGATCCGGAGGAGATCCGGTACCCGGACCAGACCATCGTTACCTCACCTCTGGTGAAGGAGATGGAGCAGTCCTATATTGAGTACGCCATGAGCGTCATCAAGGGCCGCGCCCTGCCCGACGTGCGGGACGGCCTGAAGCCGGTCCACCGGCGCATCCTGTACGCCATGTACGAGGACAACCTGACCGCCGACAAGCCCTTCAAGAAGTCCGCTACCTGCGTGGGCGACGTGCTGGGCCGGTACCACCCCCACGGCGACGCCAGCGTGTACGACGCCCTGGTCCGTCTGGCCCAGGACTTCTCCATGCGTTATCCCCTGGTGGACGGCCACGGCAACTTCGGTTCCATCGATGGCGACCCCCCGGCCGCCTACCGTTACACCGAGGCCCGGATGTCCAAGATTTCGGACGAGATGCTCCGGGACATCGAGAAGGACACGGTGAACTGGGACCCCAACTTTGACGAGAGCCGCAAGGAGCCCCGTGTGCTCCCCTCCCGGTTCCCCAACCTGCTGGTCAACGGCTCGGCGGGTATTGCCGTAGGCATGGCCACCAACATCCCGCCCCACAACCTGCGGGAGGTCATCAACGCCACCATCTGCGTGCTGGACAATCCGGAGGCCACCCTGTCCGACCTGATGGAGCACGTGAAGGGCCCCGATTTCCCCACCAAGGGCATCATCATGGGCCGCTCCGGCATCCGGGCCGCCTACGCCACCGGCCGGGGGAGGGTGTGCGTCCGGGCCCGCACCGAGTTTGAGGAGTTCGGCCAGAACCGCACCCGCATCATCGTCACCGAAATCCCCTACCAGGTCAACAAGCGCCAGCTCATCAAGAACATGGCCGACCAGGTGGAGGACAAGCGTCTGGAGGGCATCTCCGACATCCGGGACGAGTCCGACCGCAACGGTATGCGGGTGGTCATTGAGCTCAAGCGGGACGCCAATCCCCAGGTGGTGCTCAACCGCCTGTTTGCCCAGACTCAGCTGCAGACCACCTTCGCCATCAATATGCTGGCCCTGGTGGACGACCAGTCCCAGCCCAAAATCCTGTCCCTGCGGCACATCCTGGACGAGTACATCGCCTTCCAGGAGGAGATCATCATCCGCCGCACCAAGTACGACCTGAAGAAGGCCCAGGAGCGGGCCCACCTGCTGGAAGGTCTGCTCATTGCCCAGGACAACATCGACGAGGTTATCCGCATCATCCGCCGGAGCTACGACAACGCCAAGGAGAACCTGATGAACCGGTTCGGCCTGGACGACGTGCAGGCCCAGGCTATCCTGGATATGCGCCTGAAAGCCCTCCAGGGCCTGGACCGGGAGAAGCTGGAGGCCGAGTACAAGGAGCTGGAGGAGCGCATTGCCTACTTCCAGCAGCTGCTGGGCTCCGAGGAGATGCTGCGTGGGGTGCTCAAGGACGAACTGTCCGCCATCCGGGACAAGTACGGCGACGACCGGGTCACCGAGATCCAGGACGTGGAGGACGAGATCGACATCGAGGACCTGATCGAGGAGGAGGAGTGCGTGTTCACCCTCACCGCCGGGGGCTACATCAAGCGCACCCCCGCCTCCACCTACCGCACCCAGCGCCGGGGCGGCAAGGGCATCACTGCCATGGCCACCAAGGAGGAGGACTATGTGGATACGGTGTTTACCGCTTCCACCCACGACTATATCCTCTTCTTCACCAATAAGGGCCGGGTCCACCGGAAGAAGGGCTACCAGATCCCCGAGGCCGGCCGCACCGCAAAGGGCACCAACCTGGTGAACGTGCTGCCCATCGAGCAGGACGAGAAGGTCACCGCCATGATCCACCTGCGGGAGTTCCCCGAGGACCGGTATCTGGTGATGGTCACCCGGGCGGGTACCGTCAAGCGGATTCAGCTCTCCTCCATCTTTACCGCCCGCAAGGCGGGCATCCGGGCCATCACCCTGGAGGAGGGAGACGAGCTCATCACCGTCCGGGAGACCGACGGGGAGCAGGCCATCCTCATCGTCACCCACGACGGTATGGCCATCTGCTTCAAGGAGACCGACGTGCGCTGCATGGGCCGTGACGCCTGCGGCGTCCGTGGCATCAGCCTGCGGGAGGGCGACTTCGTGGTAGGCGCCGCCCGGGCCAAGTACGACCATCAGGTGCTGATAATCACCGAGAACGGCTACGGCAAGCGCACCGAGATGGATGAGTATATCCGTGCCGACGGTCCCCAGAAGCGAGGCGGCTACGGTTTGAAGGGCTACAACGTCACCGAGAAGACCGGATGCGTGGTGGGCGTGAAGGTAGTGAGCGACAACGACGACGTGCTGGTCATCAACGACGCCGGCGTTATCATCCGCATGGCGGTGTCCGGCATCTCCACCTACGGCCGCACCGCCCAGGGCGTCAAGATCATGAACCTGGAGGAGGGTGTGAAGGTCATTTCCTTCGCCCGTACCGACCACGAGGAAGAAGAGGAGGACACCGGCGCCACCGAAGGGGAGGAATAAGCCATGTCCAGAAAAAGGGTAACTTACCGTCCCAGTAAGCCCGGCTCGGTGGCGGGGGGCGTGGTGGGCTGCGTCTTTGTGCTCATCGGCCTGTTCGTCGTCATTCCCCAGTTTGCCATGGTGGGGGGCTTTGGCCTCATCTTCGGCATCTTTTGGACCATCCTTGCCGCTGTCATCGCCGGTACCAACTTCTATTCTGCCTTCGGCAAGAAGTATATCGGCCCCGAGATCCGCATCGAGGAGGAGGGGGTGTCGGTGGACGATCCCAAGGGCACCCCGGAGCAGCGGCTGGAGCAGCTCCAGTCCCTCTATGACC
This sequence comes from Flavonifractor sp. An112, assembly GCF_904377885.1. Lineage (NCBI taxonomy): Bacteria > Bacillati > Bacillota > Clostridia > Eubacteriales > Oscillospiraceae > Flavonifractor > Flavonifractor sp. An112. The sequence goes on from NZ_CAJFGT010000023.1 coordinate 37,796, forward strand.
GGCGGCTCATCACCAAAGAGGAGTATGAGCAGAAGCGGCAGGAGATTTTGAAGGAGCTGTAAAAAAGCCTTCCCCTGGGGGAAGGTGCCCCAGTGCGCACACTGGGGCGGATGAGGGGAAGAGGTGCGCCTATGGAAGATATCACCCGCATTCGCGCACAGAAACTGCGAAAAAATGCCACAAAAGAAGAGAATCATCTGTGGTATGATTTTTTGCGGACCTATCCCGTCCAATTTCTCCGACAAAAGCCATTTGGTCCTTATATTGTGGATTTTTATTGTTACAAAGCCAGGTTAGCCATTGAATTGGATGGTTCCCAGCATTATGAGGGAAATGGTCCAGAACTGGACGCCGCCAGAACGGCTTACTTGCAAGAAGTGGAAAAAATCAAGGTTTTGCGTTTTACAAATCTTGAGATCAAACAGAATTTTGAGGGTGTGTGTGCCGTCATTGACCGGCAGGTAAAGGCGGCGTTCCCCTCATCCGTCTGGCCTTCGGCCAGCCACCTTCCCCCAGGGGAAGGCTATAATAGGAGATCTATGAAAACAGTCACCATTTACACCGACGGGGCCTGCTCGGGCAATCCGGGCCCCGGCGGGTGGGGGGCCATTCTGCAATACGGGGAGTTCAAAAAGGAACTCTCCGGCGGGGAGGCCCACACCACCAACAACCGTATGGAGCTTACCGGCGTCATCACCGCCCTGAAGGCCCTGAAGGAGCCCTGCATCGTGGAGCTCTACTCCGACTCCAAGTACGTCATTGACGCCCTGGAGAAGGGCTGGGCCAGGGGCTGGAAGGCCAGAGGCTGGGTGAAGGGGGACAAGAAGCCCGCCCTCAACCCGGATCTGTGGGCCACCCTGCTGGACCTGTGCGACTACCACACCGTCCATCTCCACTGGGTCAAAGGCCACGCCGATAACCCGTTTAATAACCGCTGTGATGAATTAGCAGTAGCGGAGAGCCGGAAGTACAAGTAGGGGTGCGGTATGCGCCCGCCGTCCAAAGGAGGACCTATGAAAATCGCCATTGTATTCGACAGCCAGACCGGTAACACCGCCCAGGTGGCTCAGGCCATCCGGGAGGCCTGTGAGGGCCACGACATTGTGGCCTTCGGCCCGCCGCCCCAGAACGTGGACCAGGCGGAGCTGGTCTTTGCCGGGTCCTGGACCGACAAGGGTACCCTCACTCCGGCTATGCAGGAATTTTTACATAGCCTGTACGGCAAACGGGTGGCCATCTTCGGCACCGCCGGTTTCGGTATCTCCGAGCTGTACTTCGCCTCCCTGTCCGACCGCTTCAAGGCGGAGGTCCCCAAGGGCAACCAGGTGGTGAGCAGCTTCTTCTGCACCGGCAAGATGCCCCAGACGGTGAAGGACCGGTACGAGGCCCAGCTGAAGGCCGACCCGGACAACGCCAAGCTGAAATCCATGATCCAGGCTTTTGACCTGGCCCTGACCCACCCGGACCAGAACGACCTGAACCAGGCCGCCGACTTTGCCCGGGAGGCCATGAAGGCGTAATAAAAAAGCGTGCTGCATTTGCAGCACGCTTTTTTTATTTATGGGTTCAGGACTGCTCCTGAAGCTTGTTCAGATAGCGGTAAATACTGGTCTCCGTGGTTTTGAGGGCGGAGGCCAGCTCGGCAATGGCTCCCTTTACCAGGAAGATACCCTTTTCGTCCAAACGACGCACCATCTCCATCTTCTCCTGGTAGCTCAGGCGGGTGGGTTCCACCCCAAAGCTGTCCAGCTCTTCCCGGATAGAGGTGGATACCAGCCCCTCCACCGATACCTCAAAGCTGTTGTAGAAGGGGCTCTCGGCGGGAGCCTCATAGGGCCGATAGCCCGAAATCATTACATTGAGGGCATCCCGCAGCTCCACCAGCCGCTCCACGTTGATGTTGACGGTAATCATGCCCCGCAGCTGCCGCTCTGGGTTGTTTTTCAAAAAGAAGGTGGCGGATTTCAGCTTATGCTTGGAGCGGGAAAGTGCCCGGTAATTGACGATAAAATCTTCTTTTTCATAGATCTTCGAGTCCAGAAGGTTCCGCTCCAGCGAGCGCATCTCGCTGCCGGGTACCATCTCATCGTCCATGGGGTTGAGGACCTGATACACCACCCGGTCATCCACGTCGTATAAAATGATCTCAGCATCCGGTCCCAGCATTTCACCCAAAAAATGCATAAGAGGAAGGATAGACTCTAAATATTCCTGCTGATTCATAGTCAGTATCACCTCCGCCATAAAGGCGGTATCTCTAATATATATTAATTCTAGTTTACTCGAATGATAATGAATTGTCCAGTATCACAGTAAAATTTCACCTAAAAATAAGCGACTGTGCCGGAAAGGCACAGCCGCTTTGCGTGTCAGACAAGAGGGAAAGAGAAAAATTATCGGGAGGAATAAACCTGCTGACCTTTGTGAAATACCGTATGGGGGCCATATATATTTTGAATGTCCTCCATGGGGTTTTTATCCAGGATGATAAAGCTTGCCATCTTTCCAGGCTCCAGGGTGCCGTAATCTTGATCTACATCCATCAACTGAGCAGAGTTAATGGTAGATATGGTCAAAACATCCTGAGGGGAAATACCGGATTCGCAAAGAAAAATCAGCTCGCTGAGCGCATCCTCATAGTTATTTCCTGGAGTACCTTTATCGGTTCCCATGGCAAGAGTGACTCCCATATCAAAGGCCGTTTTAGCAATAGATCGGTGCTGCTGAATGATTTTTGCAGATTCTAGATGGTTTGAATTATTAGGATCTCGAGCAAGGCCCACTTTAGTGGCAAAGTAAGGGGCGGACAGAGTGGGTACCAGATATGTTCCCCGTTTCAACATTTCTTGAAGAATTTTATTATCGGAGAAGGTGCCATGTTCAATAGAATCCACACCCGCTTCCACACTTTGACGGATTGCAGTATTCCCATGAGTGTGTACACGAACCTTGCGGCCCTTCTTATGAGCTTCTCGTACCCCGGCGCTGATTTCCTCGAACTCCATTTCACAGGGAGCTTTTTCCGGACCAGGAGAACTAATATCGCTGGAAACCATCAGCTTGATACAGTCTGCGCCTGCCCGAATCTGCTGACGGACACCTTTGGCGACCTCATCGGCACCGTCGCATTCTTTGGATAAAATCCAACCATGTCCGCCGGTAATGCATATGCCCTCGCCGCTAGTCCTGAGTTCGGGGCCAAAAACCACACCTTTGCGGATAAGCTCTCTTAATTCCATTCCAGTTGTACTGGGGGAGCCTACATCACAGGCGCATACAATACCCTGCTCCAATAGAAGCCTAGCATTCTGGGCAGCAATACAGCCAAACTCCATAAGGTTATGTCCATTACCCATATAATCAGAAAAATCTCTTTTAGGATCCATAAAGATATGAATATGGGTATCAATTAGCCCAGGGATTACTGTACAGCAATCTGACTCCAGAATTTGAGTATCATCCGATGGAGTGTATTGGCTCCGTGAACCTACTTCCAAAATGCGGTTATCCTCAAAGAGCAGGAAAAAGTCATCAATTTTACTTTTTCCATTAAATAAGTGCTTGCCGAAGATAACTTTCTTCAAAATGAGCCCTCCTTTCTCAGAGTAATCCAGACACGATGCCGGCCATAATTACCGATGCAATTGAGACAGTAACAAAGCCGGCTGTTAACATTTTGGGCAACATGTAGTTACGCAGTGCGGTTTTTTCTTCGGGTGTACGGCCCATTGCCTCGGATACTTCATTAGCAATAAACATGGTAACCGGGAAACCGTAGGTGCAGGACATACCGATGGCAGCGGCCATGGGGAAACTGATTTTTAGCACCAGGCTGAGAATAAAGGCGGTGATAATTACGAAAATGGTGCCTAAAACCAGGCAGACCAACAGAGGAAGAAGCAGATCAAGCAGAGTCTTCGGGGTGGCATCGGAAAGCCCGGCATACATGAAGATGGTGGTGGCAAAGATCAGCAAGGGGACACTCTGCGTGCGCTCCAGACTGCCTGGCTCCAAAAAGCCCAACTGAGCTAGCAGAATACCCAGCAGCAGGCAAAAGACATAGGAATGAACAGCTCCACCGGTGAGCAGAGAAAGATAATGGCTTACTGTTGCTACAAGCCCCAGTTTCACCATAGTCCATTCTGGAGAATTAGCACCTGGAATTTCCAAAGGTTTGCGCTTTTTCGTATGACCAGCATTATCTTTTAAAGTGTCATGATTGGCGGAGAAAGCTACCAGATTTTCAGGATGCTTCAGAAATTGCTTAGCCTCTTGCCGCAGGAGGAAGGAGGAGACAGGAATGCCGATAAAACCTTGTGTGGTCAGCATCATTATACAGAAGACGCTCAGTGATTCCAGACCCTTTTCTGCGAGAGTGGAAATCATAATAATAGTGGCCGCACCACCGCCGGCAAAAATGGGAGCACCTGCAATTGCCAACTTTGGATTAACAATAAGACCACCAATTAAAATAATGCCAAAGGTCCCAGCAATAACGGCTAAAGTGCCGATCACAACTGTTTTCCACTGGCGCCGAAGTTCTGCCATATCTATGGTAGTACCAAGAGAGGTAATCACCAGACCGACCAAAATAGAACCGATACCATCGATTTTGGCGGTGGTCATAATATCCTTGGGAAGGCCAAGCCAAAAGGCGACCAATAAGATGATAGAAATGACCAATGGAGCAGATAAAATTGCTTTGGTTTTTTTGGCAACCACTTGACCAATTGAGTATATCAAAAATAGGATGGTTAAGGCAAATATTTCAGGCATACGTTATTCTCCCTTCTTTTCCTCCTTTAGGTTAACCTTTTATATGTAAAATAAAAATACAAAAACACAGAGTTAATTACAGCAGCTCGAAACCGGCGGTGAAGTGACGCAGGGCGGTGATGGGGCCCTCATAGACCAGCTTCATGCCCTTATACTCGTCGCGGTGCTGGTAGATGTACTCCAGAGCGTTGACGATGCAGTCCAGATGATTGTTGGTGTAGACGCGGCGGGACACGGAGATGCGCATCAGCTCCAGAGCGGGCCAGATGGGCTCGCCGGTGACGGGGTCCTTGCCGCCGAAGGCGCAGGCGCCCATCTCTACGGCGCGGATGCCGGCCTCCTCATAGAGGGCCACGACCAGACGCTGAGCGGGGAACTCGCACTGAGGAATGTGGGGGAAGAACCGGCGGGCGTCCACATAGATGCCGTGGCCGCCGCTGGGCTCCACGCAGGGGATGCCCTTCTCCTTCAGGCGGTCGCCCAGGTACTTGACCTGATTGATGCGGTACTCCAGGTACTCGTCGGTGGTAGCCTCTTTCAGACCAACCGCCAGAGCCTCCATGTCACGGCCGGACAGACCGCCGTAGGTGATGAAGCCCTCGTGCACGATGGCCTGGACGTTGGAGTACAGGTAGAAGTCGTGGTTGCGGGTGACGATCAGGCCGCCGATGTTGACCAGGCCGTCCTTCTTGGAGCTCATGGTAGCGGTCTCACAGTAGGAGAACATCTCGCGGGTGATCTCCTTGATGTCCTTATCCTGATAGCCGGGCTCGCGCTGCTTGATGAACCAGGCGTTCTCAGCCAGACGGGCGGAGTCGATGACCACGGGGATATTGTGGGCCTTGGCAAACTCGCTGACCGCCTTGATGTTGGCCATGGAGACGGGCTGGCCACCGTTGTTGTTGCAGGTGACGGTAATGATGATGACGGAGATGGAGTCCTCACCGTGCTCGTCGATGATCTTCTGGACCTTGTTCAGGTCGATGTTGCCCTTGAAGTCCTCGGCGGGGCTGGCAGCATCCAGACCGGCGTCGATGACGCAGTCCACAGCGTAGGCACCGATGATCTCGGCGTTGCCGTGGAAGGTGTCAAAGTGCATGTTGCCCACGGCGTACTTGCCGGGCTTGGCGTAGTACTGAGCCATGATGTAGTCGGCGCCGCGGCCCTGGTGGGTGGGCTGCACATAAGGCATGCCGAAGACTTCCTGAGCGGAGGCTTCCAGCTTGTAGAAGCTCTTGCAGCCGGCGTAGCTCTCGTCGCCCAGCATCATGGCGGACCACTGCTCGGTGCTCATGGCGGAGGTGCCGGAATCGGTCAGGCAGTCCACATACACGTCCTCGGCCTTTAGACGGAAGGCGTTGTACTGAGCATCCTTCAGAGCCTGGGTACGATAGGCCCGGGTGGTCTTCTTAATGGGCTCCACAACCTTGATGCGGAAGGGCTCGGCAGTCTGGAAATTGCGTTCCATAATTGACACTCCTTTAAAAATTTGTTTATTGTGTTTTATTTTTTCTCTTTGTGTAACAAATACTAACACCACATCACTGGAATGTCAATCATGTAATAATAAATCAAATTGTGTAAGAAAAATTGTACGATTTAGACAAATATACATCATGTAAGAAATTCTAACACGATAAATATGGCCAGGACAACAAAAAAAGTACCTGCCGCAAAACCCTGCGGCAGGTACTTTTTGAAATGCTATTCTAATATATGAGGGGGAAAAGGACAGAAATCAGAACTTTACGCGCTCAGCGATATAAGCCTTGACCTGATCCATGGGGATGCGCACCTGCTCCATGGAGTCGCGCTCACGGATGGTGACGCAGTTGTCGGCGGGAGTGTTCTCGTCGCCCACGGTTTGGAAGTCCAGGGTGATGCAGAAGGGGGTGCCGATCTCGTCCTGGCGGCGGTAGCGCTTGCCGATGGAGCCGGCGTCGTCGTAGTCCACCATGAACTCCTTGGCCAGCTCGTCACGCAGCTGCTGGGCGGGGCCGGACAGCACTTCCTTCTTGCTCAGGGGCAGCACGGCGCACTTGAAGGGGGCCAGAGCGGGGTGGAGGCGCAGCACGGTGCGGATGTCGTCGTTGCCCTTCTTGTCCTGGCCAACCACTTCCTGATCGAAGGCGTCCACCAGGAAGGCCAGGGTCACGCGGTCGGCGCCCAGGGAGGGCTCCACCACGTAGGGGATATAGTGCTCGCCGGTCTCCTGGTCGAAGTAGGTCATATCCTTGCCGGAGACGTTCTGGTGCTGGGTCAGGTCGTAGTCGGTACGGTCGGCCACGCCCCACAGCTCGCCCCAGCCGAAGGGGAAGAGGAACTCGAAGTCGGTGGTGCCCTTGGAGTAGAAGCACAGCTCCTCGGGGCTGTGGTCACGCAGCCGCAGGTTCTCCTCCTGCATACCCAGGCTCAGCAGCCACTCCTTGCAGAAGGAGCGCCAGTACTGGAACCACTCCATGTCGGTGCCCGGCTTGCAGAAGAACTCCAGCTCCATCTGCTCGAACTCACGGGTGCGGAAGGTGAAGTTGCCGGGGGTGATCTCGTTGCGGAAGGACTTGCCCACCTGGCACACGCCGAAGGGCAGCTTTTTGCGGGTGGTGCGCTGAATGTTCTGGAAGTTGACAAAAATGCCCTGGGCGGTCTCAGGCCGCAGGTACACGGTGTTCTTGGCATCCTCGGTGACGCCCTGGAAGGTCTTGAACATCAGGTTAAACTGACGGATGTCGGTGAAGTTGTGCTTGCCGCAGGTGGGGCAGGGGATGTTGTTCTCCTCGATGAAATTCTTCATCTCCTCCTGGGAGAAGGCGTCGATGGGCTTGGGCAGCTCCACGCTGTTCTCAGCGCACCAGTCCTCGATGAGCTTGTCGGCGCGGAAGCGCTCCTTACACTCCTTACAGTCCATCAGAGGATCGGAGAAGCCGCCCAGATGGCCGGAGGCCACCCAGGTCTGGGGGTTCATGAGGATGGCAGCGTCCAGACCCACGTTGTAGGGATTCTCCTGGACGAACTTCTTCCACCAGGCCTTCTTCACGTTGTTCTTCAGCTCCACACCCAGAGGGCCGTAGTCCCAGGTGTTGGCCAGGCCGCCGTAGATCTCGGAGCCGGAGAAGATGAAGCCCCGGCCCTTACACAGGGTGACGATCTGCTCCATGGTCTTTTCGGTGTTTTTCATGGTACAATCAAACTCCTTTTGTTTGTAATTTATACATATATGGTACCGTTTCCCTCATCCGCCCCAGTGTGCGCACTGGGGCACCTTCCCCCAGGGGAAGGCTAAGAAAAAACCGCCCTGAGCCTAAGCTCAGGGCGGAAAAATCCGTGGTACCACCTGAATTCGGACAAGTTGTCCGCACTCGAACCCGGTAACGGCGGGGGACCGGCGGGGCATTGCCTCCCCGCGGCTCACGGGCGCCTTCCCTCCACCTCCGCCGAAGCCTTGCACCGTCCGGCTCCTCTCTGGTGCGGAAACATGGGGGTACTCTTCCCGATCACTGCCTTATCGCGGGCTATTCTATCATTTTTTCCCCCTACCGTCAAGGCAAAAAGGGGGGAATCCTCACCGGCGGCCCATAATTTCGTCCAGCAGGGCGTGGGCGGCCTCCTCCTTGCTCATGAGGGGCAGTTCCTTGGCCCCGTCGGCGGCGATGAGGGTGAGCACGTTGGTATCCACCCCGAAGCCTGCACCCGCCTGCTTCAGGTTGTTGGCGGCAATGAGGTCGATGTGCTTTTTCTCCAGCTTCTTTTTGGAATTCTCCACCATGTCTTTTGTCTCCATGGAGAAGCCGCACAGGAACTGGCCGGGCACCCGGTGCTCACCCAGCCAGGCCAGGATGTCGCTGGTGCGGGCCAGGGGGAGGGAGAGGTCGGAATCATTGCCGCTCTTCTTGATCTTGTCCTCCGCCACGGAAGCGGGGCGGTAGTCGGCCACGGCGGCGGCCTTGATGATGATATCCTGCTCCGGCGCCCGGCTGGTCACCGCGTCAAACATATCCTGGGCGGACACAATGTCCACCACCTCCATGTAGGGGGGCTTTTTCAGGTTCACCGGCCCGGACACCAGGGTGACCTGGGCCCCCCGGGCGGCGGCGGCTTTGGCGATGGCGTAGCCCATCTTGCCGGTGGAGTGGTTGGTGAGATAGCGCACCGGGTCCAGAGCCTCCCGGGTGGGACCGGCAGTGACCAGCAACCGTAGGCCGGTCATGTCCTTCTCGTGGCTCAGGGCGTGGAGGACGGTCTCCAGCAGGTCCTCCGGCTCGGGCATCTTGCCCTTGCCCACGGCCCCGCAGGCCAGACGGCCGCTGGCGGGCTCCACGATCTCCCAGCCATACTTGCGCAAAATGTCCAGGTTGTCCTGGGTGACGGGGTTCTCGTACATTTTGGTGTTCATGGCGGGAGCGGCGATCTTGGGGCAGTTGCAGGCCAGAATAGTGGTGGTGAGCATATCGTCGGCCAGGCCGTGGGCCAGCTTGGCCAGCACGTTGGCGGTGGCGGGAGCCACCAGTACCAGGTCGGCCTGATCGGCCAGAGCGATGTGCTCCACCTGGAACTGGTAGTTGCGGTCGAAGGTGTCCACGCTCACCCGGTTGCCGGTGAGGGACTCAAAGGTGTGGGGACCGATGAACTCGGTGGCATTTTTGGTCATGAGCACCTGGACGTTGGCCCCCTGCTTCACCAGGGCGGAGGCCAGGTTGGCGGATTTGTAGCAGGCGATGCCGCCGGTGACCCCCAGCAGCACGGTTTTTCCTTTTAACTGCATAGCAAGAAGCTCCTTATGATCTGTAGGGACGGCCTTCCGCCGCCGTAATGTGTCTCTCAATTATAGCAGACACGAAGGAAGTTTTCCACATTCCCATTGCATTTTGGGGATAAAACCGCTATAATAGCTCCGGCTGTCCCCGTCCGGGGCCGCTGTACTCTCAGGAGACGGCAGGTCCCAGCCCATCGGTGGTCAGTCACCCAAAATATGCGCTGTATCCTCTTAAGAGGAACGGCAGCTGGAGGTAATTGAATATGAAAAAAGCGCTCACCCGGTCTCAGCGGAGCAAGCAGGTGCAGGGCATGGCCATTCTGGCTATGTTTACCGGCATCATCTTTTTGCTCACCTTTACACCCCTGGGTCTCATCGACCTGCCTGTGATCAAGGCCACCATTCTCCATGTGCCGGTCATCATCGGTTCCATTCTGCTGGGGCCCAAGAAGGGCGCGTTCCTGGGAGGAATGTTCGGTCTGTCCAGCATGATCAAAAATACGCTGGTACCCGGTCTTTCCTCCTTTGTGTTTTCCCCCTTCATTCCCGTGCCCGGCCTGGACCGGGGCAGCCCCTGGGCTCTGTTCATCTGCTTTGTGCCCCGTATCCTGGTGGGCGTCACCCCCTGGCTGGTGTACACCCTCATTAAGACCCTCTTCCGCAAGTCCAACGCCGGTATCCAGACGGTTGGCATGGTGATCGCCGGTATTGTGGGCGCTCTCACCAACACCGCCCTGGTCATGGGCTCCATCGGCGTCATCTTCACCGAGGCCTATGCCGCCGCCCAGGGCATCCCCGCCGACGCGGTGCTGGGCTTCATCCTGGGCATCGTGGCTGCCAACGGCGTGCCTGAGGCCATTGTGGCTGCCGTCATTACCCCCGCGGTGTGCGTGCCCATGGTGCGGGCTCTCAAGCTGGAGAAAGCTCCCGCTGCCGTTCAACCCGCCTGAGATGCTGCTCACCGTTGACATCGGCAACACCACCGTTGCCATCGCCAGCCTGCGGGGGGATCAGGTGGCCTTTGTAAAAAAGCTGCCCAGTGACCCCGCTCTGGACTGGACCGCCGCGCTCAAAGAGCTGCTGGATGGGGTGGAGGCCAAAGGGGCCGTCCTCTCCTCGGTGGTGCCCGCCCTTACCGGCCCGGTAGGGGAGGGGCTGAAGGCCATCACCGGAAAGCCTGTCCTGGTGGTGGACAAAACTACCCACACCGGTCTGGATCTCAGCGGCTACGATACCGCCAACCTGGGCATGGACCGGGTGGTGGACTGCGTGGCCGCTCTGGCCCGGTATACCCCCCCGGTGGCCGTCTTTGACATGGGCACCGCCACCACCCTGTCGGTGGTGGACAAGGGCGGCCTTTTCCGAGGCGGCATGATCCTGCCCGGCCTGGCTCTGGGCCTGGAGGCCCTGTCCGCCCGGGCTGCCCAGCTGCCCCCCATTACCCTGTCTACGCCGGAGGGGCTGCTGGGGACGGATACCGTGTCCTGCATGAAGTACGGCGCCCTCTACGGGGCTGCCGGCGCCATCGAGGGCATCGTCAGGCGGCTGGAGGAGGAGCTGGGTCCCCTGACGGTGGTGCTCACCGGCGGTAACAGCACTCTGGTACGACCCTTGCTCTCCATCTCCACCGCCTGGGAGCCTCACCTGACCTTCCTGGGATTAGCAGAGATCTGGAAACAAAATAACCGATAAAAAAGGGCCTGTTGCAAAATAGCTGTTTTGCACAAACCTGTCATTGCGAGCCAGTGCGCACACTGGCGTGGCAATCCGTTTCCCCGGCAAAAGGGACG